>JAEWHR010000005.1 GCA_023387655.1 Bacillota bacterium | reverse complement strand
AATAGTAATAACAGCCTTAAGGTTTTACTACATTATCAATATTTATCTGATATTTTAAATAACAAAGATTTAGATAGTTTAGATTTGAAAAATGCTGAGATAAAGGATATGAGATATGATAATGGTAGTGTGTTTATACTTGGCTTAGGAAATCCTTATGTGTATAATGGGAATGGCATATTTATTATGGTTATAAATGAGAAGGGTATTCAGTATTTGGGAAAGATACACAACTCAATGGCTGAGGATTATTCCATAGGGAGATATTTATATGAGGAAGAGAGTGTCGTAGATTACTCTTTTCGTTATATCGAAGGACTAGAGTTCTTAGATAATTGAAATTCCTTAGGAGGCTCCTATCGCTTATTATTAAAGCCATGTAACTTTTTGATTCTGGATGAGCCTACAAATCATTTAGATCAAGAAACAAAGGAAGGATTAAAAGATGCGTTAGAGGAATCTACAGGGAATATTATCTTAGTATCCCATGAGGAGAAATTCTATTATGGGTTAGTTGACCGTGTTATTCAGATATCGAAATAGAAGCATATAAAAAGGGCATACCTAAGCTACACCTAATCTAATAGATAGTTAAACTTTCTAATTGATAGGATGAAAACCAGGTACTGCCCTGCTTTTTTAGATAAAAACTATATAATACGTTTTTCTTCAAGGAAGGATAAAATACAAACACGTTTTATATTATTTCTCCAAGTCTCCTTGTAAATCTCGTCGATATCCTTCATAATTTTTTCAACCTCATGACAGATACAAGGAACTTCATAGAAAGCCATAACTATAGTGAAGCGACATTTGTCTTCTTGTGATTGATAAAGCTGTAATCCTGCATAAAATTCAGAATATTTACAGCAAAGATACTCATCTAATTCATGGCTGAACTTTATATAATCATCCACAAAACATGGTCTTACGAAAATTTCATCTACATTTAATAATAGGTTGCAGAAATCGTTTTTATTTCTCTTAGCTTCAATCATATTGACACCTCCTTAATATATGGGATGGTACCCTACCATATCATATGTCTCATATATTCGAATTGTGTCAGATTATGTCGCTACCATTTATGTGATTTAACGAACTACAAACCCCTCTCCAAGAACCTCATTGGATTCAAGGATAATGATAAAGCAATCTGGATCGGATTGTTTTACAGCTTGTTCTAATTGATACATCTGCTTATTATTACAAGCACACATGACCACTTGTTTTTCTTCCTTTTTGTAACCACCGACTGCATTAAGGATTGTAGAACCTCGTTGGCATGAATTTTCAATTGTTTCGGTTATTAAATCACCGTGATGTGTAACAATAAGAGCTACTTTACCAGAATTGATACCATACATGACTTTATCAACTGCAATAGCAAATAAATAGTTAATTATCATACCATAGATGATACCATCCATATCACGGAATAAAATCCCACCAATTAAGATAATTCCAACATCAGACAAAAATGCAATCTTACCAAGAGATATATGAGGTTGTAAAGCTTTTACTGACATAATAATAAAATCAGAACCGCCAGTGGATGAATTTCTCATATAGATTATTGCATAACCAAGACCGCCTAAAACACCAGTGCAAATTGCCGCTAATAAACGATCCCCTTCGTACATAGGAAAAAGAGGCCCCACATAATCGATCATTAAGGAGGAAATAATCATACAACGAAACGAACGTAAGAAGAATCCTCTTCCTAATAAGCGATAACAAATTAAAGCAACAGGAATATTAAGTATTATCGTGGTAATACCAATTGGCAGTGAAAAAAGTCGGTTTAATATAAGAGCGATTCCTGAGAATCCAGTCATAGGAAATTTTGCTTGTGCAGCAAAGTTATATAAGCTAATTGCTATTAAAAAGCTTCCAATTACTTCTACAAGTATATCAATTGCTACCGTTTTATTAAACATGGTGGTCCGAATCTTTTTTAACGATTCGTTCAGCATCTTTTTATTGTTATTTACGTTTCGTTTCATAAGGATTCCTTTCTGCTTGATTTTTTAAGCCCTGGTAGTATTTTTCAAATTAATCCTATTTCATAGGATGTGTAAACTTACATTACTTTACACAAAAAAAAGAGCGGTAACGAATTAAAAAAAATATAATTCGCTAACGCTCTTCTATATGATACCATATCATAACATGATTTTTATGTCAAATAAGTATACATTGGATTGCGTAAAGGTTATACATTGGATTGCGTAAACTTAATGTAGGAAACAGATAGACAGAATTATTTTAGCTAGTAGACATAGAAAATAATGAAGTAGAAAGCGCTTGACTGCTATTATTTTCGTTAGTAATATATAAAGATATAGGGTTGTAGTAAATATTAATCAAATAGGAGAGTAAAGTGCATAAGAAGAAAGAATTAATTCAGTTTTTTCCATGTTTTTATGCGAGTTTTTTTATTGGTATGGTAGCTTTGGAAATTGGTGTTATATTGCCATATCTTATGGAGGAACTTTCATTAAGTTATACTTTGGCAGGTGGAATTATATCAGCATTTGCCATTGGAAATTTAATTTCTAGTTTAGCAAATTCGTTTATATTTAAAAAAATTAACGAAAAGATTGTAGCTATATTTTTTTCTGCGGTAATGACTATCTGTCTTTTTATGCTGACAGTATTACCATCGTATCATTTTTTATATGTATTGGTGGCAGTAATTGGAATTGGTCGCGGTTCAATCAATATTTTTGTATACGCATCTGCAAATAATAAAGATTACGGAAACCCAAGATATGTTCATCTGCTTTCTGTGATTTTTTCCATAGGTGCACTAATGGCTCCTGTTTTAACATCTCTGCTTATATATGCAGGACTAGGCTGGAGACAAGTTGTCTATCTGTTTGTATGTCTATCTGCACTAGTACCTGTACTTCTTGTTACTTATCATCCGATGGTAAAGATGGAACGTGAAAATAGTAGTGTAAGTATAGACAAGGGCCTTTATGCTAGAGCAGAGAATAATAAATCTTATATTAAGAATCCAGGATTTTATGTTCTTGGATTTATTCTATTTTTTTACTTAGGGCTTGAGAATTGTGTGAATGGGTGGTTTGTTCAATATTTTAAAGATATGAATATTATGACGGACTCATTTGCAAATATGCTCGTGTCCATTACATGGTTTCTTGTTATAGTAGGGAGACTAGTTAGTACATACCTTGTAGGAAAAATACAAAAAAGAAAGTTGATTTTGATGCATTGTGTTGGTGCTGCATTATTTTTTATATTGCTGATTTCGACAAAACAAATTCATTTGATTACAGTCGCTATGATAGGTCTTGGTTTCTTTTTTGCAGGAATATATCCTTCTTGCATCGCAAGTAGTAGGAAAATATTAGATGGATCAGCAGCGGGTATGTCACTATTGATGGCAATTGCCTCCTTGGGAGGTATTTTAATACCACAATTAATAGGAGTAGTTGCAGACCTTATGGGGCTTGTATCAGGGATTTTGTATTTGATTATTATTATGCTTTGTATGGTTATATTTGCTGTAGTAAATTATTATAGAAAGTTTTCAGAGTATTAATCTATCAAGTATGAAAATTACGAATTTTAAGGAGTTAAGAAACGATGATTAAAGTATTATTCGTCTGCCACGGCAACATTTGCCGTTCACCAATGGCTGAATTTGTATTCCGAGATATGATAAAGAAAAATGGACTTGAGTCTATGATTTGTTGTGAATCTAGTGCAACAAGCACTGAAGAAATAGGCAATTCAGTTCATTATGGGACTAAGAAAAAGCTCAAAGAAGTTGGTATCTTGGTAGAGGGTAAACAAGCAGTTCAACTAAAGCGTAGTGATTATGATAAATATGATATGCTTTTAGGGATGGAACAACGAAACATAACAAATATGATGAGAATTTTAGGAAGCGATCCAAAAGGAAAGGTAAAAAGACTTCTTGATTTCTCTGATTATCCAAGAGATATAGCGGATCCTTGGTATACGGGAGATTTTGAAACAACTTATCAAGATGTTTATGAGGGATGTGAGTATTTGTTGACATACCTTTTGAAGCATTATAATATGAATTGAATAACGAAGAATATTTTTATGCTATAAATAGAACATGAATACGAAATAATGAGGTTACCATGCTTAATATATTATATGAGGACAAGCATATTATTGTCTGTGTCAAACCAATTGGAGTATTGTCACAACCAAGTCCTGGAGAAGATATTGATATGATCACTCTTTTAAAAGGGTATCGAAAAGACAAAAAGGAATCAGATTACATTGGCCTTATTCATCGATTAGACCGTAATGTTGGTGGAGTAATGGTTTTTGCAAAGACAGAGCTTGCAACTAAAAAACTATCGGTTGCTATCATGGAACGAAATTTTACGAAAGAATATATGGCCGTAGTCCATGGTAAACCTACTGAAAAATTGGGTATTTTAAAGGATCTCATGTTTAAAGATTCTTCAAAAAACAAATCATTTGTTGTAAAGAGAATGAGAAAAGGGGTAAAAGAAGCTTCCTTAGAATATCGTGTTATTGAATCTATTACGGTAGAGGATGGAGAATTTTCTTTGATAAGAGTGAAGCTTCACACAGGTCGTACCCATCAAATACGTGTGCAATTTGCATCTCGTAAATTACCGCTAGTTGGAGATGGAAAATATGGAGGAAAAGATAATCGCTGTGATGCTGCGTTATGGTCGTTTCGTTTGGCATTTATTCATCCAATTACAAATGCTTTAGTGGATATAAAGAAATTACCATCAGCAGAATATCCATTTCATTTATTCTCCAAAGAACTTATAGAGGTAGAAGAAAATAAGGAAGTAATATTAGAAAGTTAAAAAACTTTATGCGAACAAGCATTCAAGAAAATGGAGGTATTATGAAGATAAAATTTACTGAGGAACAAACTGCATTATTAAAGAAAATGGGGATTACATTCTCATTGCAAGGGAACTTAGATAACGATCATTTGATGGAACTTGATATGGTAGTAACGGATTACATGATTGAATATGGAATAGAAGAGGATGAAACTGTGAATGAAGTTGGAAAGCTTTGTGAACAGATATTAGAGAAGATTAATGAATAGTATACAAATGAGTAAAAAGCCAAGGTTTAAAAAGGTTTATATTGAAATAACAAATGTATGTAACTTACAGTGTGAGTTTTGTCCTAAGACAAAACGTGAACTTAAGTTTCTGTCCATTCAGGAATTTGAGCATATTATTGAGGAAGTTTCACCTTATACAAACTATATATATCTTCATGTAATGGGAGAACCATTACTGCATGAAAACTTAAAAGAATTTATAGAATTAGCTGCGAAGAAGAATTTAAAAGTTAATCTAACGACAAATGGGACGTTATTATCTCATGAGAAGGATTTTCTATTCGAGTTAAGTGCTCTTAGACAAATAAATATTTCGCTTCATAGCTTTGAAGCGAATGACCCAAATCTAAAATTACATGATTATATTAAATCAGTAATGAGTTTTGTAAGAAAAGCAACTAAGAATACTAGTCTTTTATGTAGTGTTCGATTATGGAATATGGACTTTGGAGATATTAAGGGTGCAAATTCTTTAAATAGAGAAATCATAGAGTTGATTGAAAGTGAACTAGACATAAAGGAATCCTTAGAAGAGAAGCTTCAAAAAGACCGTAGCTGCAAAGTTAGTCATAATGTTTATCTTAATATGGCTAGAAAATTTGAATGGCCAGATATTAAGAGGGATATGATACAAGAAGAAGTATTCTGTCATGGACTTCGTGATCAGATCGGAATCTTAGTGGATGGCACGGTAGTTCCTTGTTGCTTAGATAGTGAGGGGACAATTAATCTAGGTAATTTATATGAACAAAATTTAGATAGTATACTTGAATCAGAACGAGCTAAAAAAATATATGATGGTTTTTCGCGTCGTATTGCAGAAGAAGATTTATGCAAACGATGTGGGTATGCTACTCGATTTTAAAATATAGGTTAATAATTATAATTTCCTGTTTTTTAGCGGGAATAAAAGCAAAAATGCTTTTGTTACTTAGAGGGAAAAGGTGTCTAGAGTTATATTAGACACTTTAAAACCTTAATGTAAGGATGGTGTAATAAGTATGAAACAAAAAACAAGTTGTGAATGCTGTTCCAATTATCAATATAATGAAGACTATGAATATTACGAATGTGATGTCAACTTAGATGAAGATGATTTGGTGCGCTTCTTAAGCGATAGTTTTTATGAATGTCCGTATTTTCAATTAGAGGATGAATATAAGATAGTTAGAAAACAAATGTAGTTAATAAAAGGGATTAATGGATATGGTTTCGATTTGAGCGAGAGTGCTAAAAGAAATCAATCGATTGATCCCTATTTTTTATAAAAAAGGAATGGCATAGATAAAACAAAAAATAAATGCAATAATAAAACAAAGATAAATTGTTGAAAATTCAAAAAAATGTAATAAAAAGAAATAGAAAAAGCAATAGAAAAAGCAATAAAAAAGCAATAAAGGGAGCAATAAAAATCAATATAAAAAGGAATTAAAAATGTATTTATAAACGGAAATTTAAAAAATTGTAATACAAAAAATAAAAACAACAAATCAACAATAAAATCAATTATTTAAAAAACCAAACTTTTTTTAGAAGAAAATCATCTAAAGATTGTAAGAAAGCATTTCTTACATGCGCATCTCGCAAGAGGTTACTTATCATGATAAAAGGAACTCACCATGGAAAATAAATTTGAAATACTAAAAGAATATCTAGTAGAAAACCAAGCAAGATTTTATCGGTTGGCTTTTAGTTTTGTACTTGATCAAGATGCAGCACTTGATGTTGTGCAGAATGCTATCTTAAAAGCTTTGGAAAACTACCAAAGCATCCGGGATATGAACTATTTATCAACTTGGTTCTATCGTGTTTTGGTAAACGAATGCTATGCTTATCTAAAGAGTAATAAAAGAATAGTATTATTTACACCAGAAGCTATACCAGAAGAAAGTTATCTTGAGAAGGCATATGAATGCTATCAAGATGAGGTATTTCGTGAAGTTATTAAGCTTCCAAAGAAAATCCGTACAGTCATTATTTTACGATTTTATGAAGAACTTTCACTAAACGAAATATCAGAGATTACAAAGACTAATTTAAGCACTGTAAAAACTAGACTGTATACAGGATTAAAAAAATTAAAGATTAGTTTGAAGGAGTGGAAGGATGGATCATTTTAAATCATCAAAGCAAAAATATCAAGAGATGGAGGTTCCAGAAGAGTTAGAAGATCGAGTGAATCAAACTATTGCTAACTATGAGAAAGAAAAGATGAACAGTTACTATAACAAAAAAAATAAAAGAAATAAAATTTCCCGCACCGCAATATCTTCAATGGCAGCGGCAGCAGCGTTTGCTATATTAGTCGTGGGCTTAAATTCAAATGAAGTATTCGCAATGAAACTTGGAGATTTACCAGTCGTTGGTGCAATCGCTAAAGTTCTAACAATAAGAGATTATGAAAAGAGTGACAAGGACATGACAATCGTTGCTCAAATCCCTGAAATCGTTGTTGATACAGAACAAGAAGAGGTTAAACTTGCAATATCCGATATCAATGCAGAGATTGATGGTTTGGTTGAAAAGCATATAAAATTAGCGGAAGAGAACATATTAGAATACAAAGAGGCTTTTCTTGAAACTGGTGGTACAGAAGAAGAATTTTCAAAAAAGAATATTAAAGCAGATGTTACGTATGAGATAAAAAGTCAAACGGATACTATGGTATCTCTAGTAATAACATCAGCAGAAAGCTGGGTAAACGCTTATAAAGAGCAATATTTTTATAACATTAATTTAGTTACTGGTAATCAGTATACCTTAGAAGATATACTGGGTGAAGACTATATTACAATTGCAAATGAATCGATTAAGAAGCAGATAAAAGAAAGAGAACAAGGAGAAAGTGGAATAGAGTATTTTAAAGGAGAAGATGGATTTCAATCCATTGATGGGTCCACAGGATTTTATGTAAATCAGGTAGGAAATCCGGTTATAGTATTCCCTCGTTATGAAATAGCTCCTGGTGCTTATGGAATTCAGGAATTTGAAATAATGCATTAGAAAGAATCCTTGAATAACCTAATTTTACTCCTCATATGATATGGTAAAGAATGTTTTTAGGAAATTCCAAAAGGTCAACTTCCTAATGATACTTACATAGAATAGGGGGGTATTATGAAGATAACCAAGGGTACGATAGTACGAACGATTATGTTGTTTCTCGTGTTAATTAACTTAATTTTAAAACAAACAGGCAGACCGATTCTAGAAATAGAGGAAGGGACGGTAGCAAGTTTTGTAGAAACTGTAGTTGAACTTGGCACGATCATTGTTGCTTGGTGGGAAAATAATAGTTTTACACAAAATGCGAGAAAAGCGGATGAATATTTAAATAAGTTAAATACTACAAAGTAAAAGATGGATGGAGTCTAGTGTTTTTTATTGATTACTAGATTCCATCCATTTTTTTCTTGCAGGAAAAGGATGGATTAATTATAATAATAATAAGAAAGAATGTAAAAGTAGTGAGCAAATAAGGTTGCTTTTGTATACAATGGCGCTATAGTGTCAGAAAAGAGGGTGTATGGAAGATTTACTGCAATATGGGATCAAGGATTTACTTCATAAGCTAACAAAAAGAGATTTGCATATTACTGATTTACTAAAGTTTTACGAAGAACGAATTATTAAGTTAGACCAAACGAGTGAGGGGTTCCATAGTGTGCGTAGTCTTTGCGAGGATTCACTATTGGTAGCAAGAAATCTTTGTGAGAACTATCAACAATCTCATTCTCTAAGTCTATATGGTATCCCA
The DNA here is from genome assembly GCA_023387655.1 of Bacillota bacterium. Lineage (GTDB taxonomy): Bacteria > Bacillota > Clostridia > Lachnospirales > Lachnospiraceae > Lachnoclostridium. The sequence goes on along the minus strand of JAEWHR010000005.1, from coordinate 16,745 downwards.
TTATTAGTGAAGGATAATATCGATGTAAGGGGAATGGTTACCACTGCGGGAAGCATTGCATTATCAGATAATATGTGCACAAATGATGCCATAGTGATCAAGAATTTAAAAAAGCACGGTGCAATTATAAATGGTAAAACTAATATGACGGAGTTTGCAAACTTTATGTCAGATCATATGCCAGGTGGCTATAGTTCTTATGGTGGACAAGTACTTAGTGCCTATGATAAGAATGAAAATCCTTGGGGTTCAAGTACTGGTTCTGCGGTAGCAGTGTCAGCAAATCTATGTGCGGGAGCTATAGGGACAGATACTTCAAATTCGATTGTTGCAGCGTCCATGAGAAATGGAATTGTAGGTTATAAACCACCTTACCAAGCGCTAAGTCAAAAGGGTATTGTACCGATTTCTTTTACCTTAGATAGTGCTGGTCCAATGACAAGAAATGTGGAAGATGCCATACTTCTTTATGAGGTTATGAAAGATGTATATCCAAAACAACGGAAGGTTGAATCACTGAGAGGTAAGCAAATAGCGGTGAATGTATGGAACCGTAAATTATTATCAGAAGAATATAATAATACCATAGATGAGATAACGAAAGATCTTATGAAACAAGGTGCTAATATAACCCATGTGAGTTTACCGGCGAGTGAGAATCTTAAAAAGATCATGATGTATGAATTCAAATATGGAATAAATCAATATTTAAAAGAATCCAATAGCAATATACAGAATCTAGAACAATTGATAGAATATAATGAGTGCCACAAAACAGAAGCACTTCGTTATGGTCAGGCGATACTTATTGAAGCACTTCATAATACCACAGGGGAGATGACCGAATTAAGGTACCATGAAATTATGATGGATAGAAAAAGGCGAATCGATGAAGTAACGGATCAACTGAAAAATTACGATGCCTGTATAATGTGTGGACCAAACAATCTGTCCCACTATCTTGGATATGCATCGATTTCATTACCACATGGTCTAGATAAAAAAGGAATGCCGCAAGGATTTATCGTTACAGGTGTGGACGAAGAACGATTACTAAGCACTGCGTTATCAATGGAGGCCAATGTGTTAGAAGGCTATGTTTCACCACCAATGTATTTGGAATAGATTTTTACTAGATGTTGCAGAATATCTGTAATTGGGTTTCGATAGCATAAATAATATATGGTAACCCTTGTTTGAATACGATATAATTCATGGCAGTGGAGAAGTTTCTAACTCTATTGCCATATTTTTTAGAAATGAGGATAATATATGAACCAGAGTACTAAGGTAAGAATCGCACTGATTGGCGTTGGTAGTATGGGCAAAAAGTATGCCATGATGTTAGATAAGGGGAAAATATCAAATCTTTTATTAACAGCTGTTTGCTGTAGAAGTAAGGAAAATCAAACTTGGGTTAAACAAAACCTAGATGAAAGTGTTTTACTGTATAAAAGTAGTGAAGAATTATTTACACACCATGAAGAATTTGATGCTGTATTAATTGTAACTCCCCATAAACAACATCCGGAACTAGCCATAAGAGCATTTGAATTAAAGAAACATGTATTTTGTGATAAACCTGCAGGAATTTCATTACTCGATGCACAAAAGATGGAGCAGGCACAGCAAGAATCCGGTTGTAAGTATGCAATAATGTTTCATAATCGAACCTATCCCGTTTTAAAAAAGGTAAAGCAGTTATTAGAAGAAGGATTTCTAGGAGAATTAAAGCGAATTCAACTTGTGAATACCATAAATTATCGCACAGAATATTATCACCATTCCAGTGACTGGAGAAGTAGTTGGAAGGGGGAAGGTGGAGGAGCTCTTATCAATCAAGGGCAACATATCCTAGATTACTGGCAATGGCTATTTGGAATGCCGCATACTATTTATGCATCGATTCCATTTGGAAAATATAATTCTTTTCAAGTGGATGATGAGGCAACGTTACTTATGGAATACTCAAACAAAGTGACTGCAACTTTTATCCTATCTACTGGTGAAATCCCGCGGGAAGAGAGTTTAACGATGGTTGGAACCAAAGGTCGGATTCAAGTAAATGGAAATGAAATTGAACTTACAAGCTATAGTATGGATTCACAAAAGTATGGAAAAACTGCTAAAACAAATTCAAGAGAAGAGATTAAACAAACCAAGGAATTATATATATGTAACGAACCAAAGGAGTCATATGAACAAATGCTTGTAAACTTTGGAGATGCAATTCTTCGGGGAAAACCTCTTATTGCTCCTGGAGAAGAGGGTACAAAAGCATTAGAGTTAACAAATGCTGCTTACCTTTCTGCATTTTTAGGAGAACGAGTAAGTTTACCAATCGACAGCTATCAGTATGAGGAACTATTAAAGCATAGAGTTGAAAATGAGAACTTTCAATCGTTCCGTTAGTTTGCTTAAGTAAGATTTAAACTATGTATATAAATGTGGAAGAAATTCTATTGAGATAGTACAGGTAAGAGAAATCAAATTGTTTGGGTGGAGGACACACGAATGAAATATAGAAAAATGAATGCAACCGGAATAAAAGTCTCAGAGTTATGCCTTGGCACGATGACATTTGGTGCACAAACTTCTGAAAGAGAGAGTTTGGAGATTATCGATTATGCATTATCACATGGAGTGAATTTTATCGATACTGCAGATGCTTACAATCAAGGTGAAAGTGAACGTATTATAGGGAAGGCTTTAAAGGGGCGACGCGAGGATATTATACTAGCATCTAAAGTATGTTTTAAAACTGGTGAGGATATAAATGATCGAGGGCTAAATCGCAGGCATATCGTGAAACAAATCGAGGAGAGCTTAAAGAGACTTCAAACTGATTATCTTGATATTTATTATCTTCATGCTATGGATGGTGAGGTTGATTTCTTAGAAACCTTTGATACGATGACTACCTTAGTACGAAGCGGTAAGGTTAGATATATTGGCATTAGCAATTATCCAGCTTGGCAACTTAGTGAAATGTTATGGACTGCGGATAAACGGAATTTAATTCCGCCAATTGTGACTCAGAACATGTATAATGTTATTACAAGAGAAGTAGAACATGAGTTGGTGCCATGCCTACAAAAACATCATTTAGGTATGACTGTTTATAATCCAATTGCGGGTGGTTTCTTAACAGGGAAGTACTTAGATGTAAATGCTCCAATGAAGAATACACGATTTGAACTTAAGAAAAACTACATGGACCGCTATTGGAGACCAGAAAATTTTGAAGCAGTAAGCAAACTTTCCTCATTAGCGAAACAACATAATATGTCTTTATTATCTCTTTCTTTAAAATGGTGTTTAGCACATACTTACGTAGATTCCATTATATGCGGAGTAAGTAAACTTTCTCAGCTAGAGCAAAATATAGAAGCGCTTCAAGGGGAAGGGCTTAGCGAGGAATTAAAGCTACAATGTGATGAAATTGGGAAGGAATTAATGAAACATCGGATTAGTTATTTTAAATAGATAAAATTGACAAAAAAGCTTTAAGATAAATATAGAAAAAATAACAAGAAAGAAAAATAGAATAAGAGCAAAAACATAATAAGAGCAAAAACATAATAAAAACAAAAACATAATAAAAACAAAAAACTATCAAAAATCCAATAAGGGTTTAATACTTATTGGATTTTTGATAGTTTTATCATTCCTCTCACATTGAATACATTATATATTAATACTACTAACGTTACAACATGGCTTGTTTTACTCTATTATCTTAAGGATAGAATCTTCTTAAATTCTGATAAAGGCATTGGCTTGTAATAAAGATAACCTTGTGCCTTATGACAGCCACATTCTATTAAGAACTTTTCTTGTTCTTTTGTTTCTACACCTTCTGCAATCATATCAATCCCTAATTCTGCTAGCATCGAGATGATGTGACGAATCACGGTACGACCTTTTGAACTCCCTAAATTACTTAGAAATGTTCGGTCAATTTTAACTTCATCCAGAGGTTGGTCCTTTAGCATATTCAAGGAGCTGTATCCAGAACCAAAATCATCCATAGAAAAAGAAAATCCCTTTTCCTGTAACATTCTCATACAGTGAAACAAATAAGAGGAGTTTTCGGCTAAAGCACTTTCTGTAATTTCTAAGGTTATCAAGCGTGGGGATATCTCGTATTCTTTTGATAAGCGACATAACACTTCCACAAAATCTTTTTGATATTCATGAAGCCTTGAAACGTTGACGGAAATAGGAAGGGGTTCAATGCCTTGATCAATTAGTTTTCGTAGGAAATGAAAGACTTCTGTCCAAACATAGATATCGACATCAATAATATAACCGCTTTTTTCAAGTACTGGAATATAGAGATTTGGATATAAGTAACCTTCGAGAGGGTGTTTCCAACGTAACAATGCTTCTCCGCCAATTAGGTTACCTGTTTTCATATTAATTTTTGGCTGTATATGTACTTCTAATTGTCTTTCCATTATAGCAGTAGTAATCTCATTTTCAATCTTTTTTTCTAACAGTAGTGATGTTCTAAGATCGTTGTCATAAAAGGAGTAAAAGGAAAATACTTTACCTTTTATTGTTTGTAATGCTAAATTAGCATAATCACTTAATAAACTGATGTCCATACCATATTCTGAGATACAAATCCCAAAGGCGGGAAGTAACTTACAGGAAATAGGATATGCAGTTATCTTTTCTGCTAGTGATGATACGATTTTAATTATATCATCTGTTTTTTGATAAGGGGTACATAATGCAAATATATCTGCACGTAGATGACCAACTACAGTGTTTTCAGACTCATAAACACGGAAACAATCTGCGATATGTTTTAATAAGGCATCTCCTTGACTTCTTCCAAAAAATTCATTCACAGTCTTAAAACGATATAAGTCCATACGAATTAACGCGTATTTTTTTTCTTTATGTGTTCTTAAACATTCATTTCCTTTATAAAAAAAAGCATTATTTCCATATAAACCAGTCAAACTATAACGTGCAGAGGCAGCATTTTGTTCTGCCATCTTTTTTAGTGAATACAGGTATAATTCTTCTTTCCCTTCTTCTGTAAGCATGGGTGAAGAAGTGGATTCTATTTCTTCAGCAAAACTCATAATAATGCTAGCCCTTTCTTTTTTATTTTTATATTTATAATCCATATTTTAGCACAAACCTACATACAATACAATATTCAACAAAAAGCGACATTGAAAGCGGAAGAACGTGACATTTTCGAATGATTATACTATAATAGCAATGAATCGTTGGAACTTGGAAGAAATAGTTTCATATGAAAAGGGATTAGAAAAGAGTTAATGTATAAGAAATCGAGGCGATATTATGATTTGTTTTTATCTGGTCGGAATAACATCCTTTATGTCTCTTTGGGCAGTAAAAGGGATTAGTATATACGATGTTCTGGCTAATTTCTTTTTATATAGTTTTTTTGGTTGGATTTATGAAAGTACCCTAGTGAGCGTACGTAAGAGAACTCTTACAAACCGTGGTTTTCTCAATGGTCCTATCATACCGATTTATGGATTTGGTGCAACCTTTATCTATATGGCATTTTATAATGAGTATACTATATCACTAGCAGAACAAGTAAATGCACTGAATATCATTGAAGTTTTTGTTTTTGGAATGGTAATTGCTTCTATCTTAGAATATGTTACATCCTATCTAATGGAGAAAATCTTCCATGCAAAATGGTGGGACTATAGTGATTATCCATTTAATATCAAAGGTAGAATAAGCCTTCCATCCTCTTTGTTTTGGGGATTGTTGTCCATTGTTATGGTTTATCTGATTCAACCAGCAGTAAATAATGTACTTCTACAGATAGAAAGACCATTCGGGGATTATATTATAATTGCAGCTATTGCAGTAGGGAGCTTTGACTTTGTTTTAACAGTAGCTGTAACATTAAAACTAAACAAGAAACTGGAAGTTCTAGAACGCTTAAGAGAAGAAGTATTCGAGTATACCATGGGATTAAAACGGTATGAAAGAAGAGAAGAGCTGAAAGGACGCCTCACTCATAGTAAGGTTGCAGAGTTTGCGGAGGAATTATTAGGACTTGTAAATAAGAGCTATGAGAAGCACCTACAAAGACAAGTTTCTGAAGATAGTATGGAGCGCAGAAAATTACGCATTGATATAGAAAAAAGGTTAAAGCGTTTTATGGAAATATACAACAAGTCAGGTAATACACATTTGCAAAAGAGCATTTATAAGCGTATGTTTAAGGCGTTTCCAAATATGAAAATGATTGGAAAAGAAGGTGTATTTGCAGACTTTAAGGATAAGATTAAGAAAAAGAGGAGGAAGTGATGAAATACTTGTTAGAAAAGTTAAAAAATATAAGAATCAGATTAAGGGTAGCTTCTTTGGCTACATTGGCAGTACTATTTTTGATTATGATGTTATTCATATCTTTTATAAATGATAATATTATCTTAAAGGTTGTAATTTTCATCTTAGCTGCAATTGCAGGTTTTATGTATACGAAACTTATTTCATTTTCTATTCTTGCGGAAATTAAGAGTTTAAAATCAATCATGGTCGAAGTCGCAGAAGGTAATTTATCAGTTGTTGTAGATGATAGTGTTAAGACAAAGGATGAATTCGGTGATTTTGCATTAGCGATGGAGAAAACATTGGTTCAATTAAATACATATCAGTCTTACATTGATGAAATTGCAGATGTTCTAAATAAGATGGCTGAAGGAAAGATGGAATTAGAGCTCCATCAAGCATATGATGGACAGTTTTTAATTATAAAAGAGGCCTTAGTTGGGATTTCTTCTTCCCTAAACCGTACTTTAAAGGAAATTAATGTCTCCTCTGATAAGGTTGCTAAAGAGGCAGAGAATATGCAAGTCACTGCAATACAAGTTTCCAATGGAACGACCGAGGAAGCTGCAACAATTGAAGAATTGACTGCTTCCATTCAGGAGATCACAGCTCAGGTTAGTACAAATGCAGAAGGTGCCTTAGATGCAAAAAGCAAGACAACCAATATGGCAGATACTGTGACAATAAATAACGTGAATATGAAGCAACTGTTAGGTGCAATGGAGGATATACGAACTTCTTCTAATGAAATTGTAAACATTATTAAAACCATTGAAGGCATTGCAAGTCAGACAAATTTACTCTCTTTAAATGCAGCCATTGAAGCAGCAAGGGCAGGTGATATGGGTAGAGGATTTGCAGTTGTTGCAGGTGAAATTGGTAATTTAGCAAATCAGAGCGTAAATGCAGTTAAAGTAACTTCTCAATTAATTGAAAATACAATCGAGGCGGTTGAGAACGGTGTGAAACTTGCCAATGAATCGGCTAAATCATCCAATGAGGTGGCAAGCGTAGCAAATGACATTACTAAAATCATGGATGATATTACAGATAGCTCTCAATCCCAAAGCAATCTTTTACAGCAATTTGCAGAAGCGGTGGAACAAATTGCAATTGTGGTGGATGAAAATAAAGCGGCAGCAACTTCCAGTGCTATGATGTCTGAGGCTTTAACCAAAGAGGCAGTACATTTAAAACAAATGCTTGATCAGTTTGAACTTTACGAGGATTCATCAGAATAAGAAACCTTGGATCTATACTAAGTTACAGTTTATATGAGATATCTTGGATTTATACTTAGTTACAGATTGTATAAGATACCTAGGATTTATACTTTGTTATTGATTGTATCAGATACTTAGGATTTATACTTTGTTATTGATTGTATAAGATATCTACGATTTATACTTCATTATTGATTGTATCAGATTCGTAATTTGGATAGGATAAGTAGAATGTACCCAAAAAGACAAAAGGTTCTTTTTGGGTATTTTTATGGGATGAAGTTGATTTAATCTTTAGCCCTTGTGTTCTTATTAAAAGATTTAAATCTATTGGTCTTATTTCTTTCATAATATGATTTTTATTATTATGTTCTTAATTATTACTTAGAATATTTTAGTGGATTCTAATCTTAGTTTAATTTGAGTATTACGAACGTTTGTTTTATAATAGGTGTAGTTGAGCTACTAGTGAAATACGTAAATCGTATTTGTTGACTTGAATATGGGAGGAATAATAATGAGGAAACAAGTGGTACAAAGTCCATTATTTCGGGATCCAATTTATGACGGTGCAGCGGATCCTGTAATCATATGGAATCACATGGAAAAGCAGTGGTGGATGGTTTATACAAATCGTCGTGCAAATATAAAAACCCCAGGAGTGGAATGGGTACATGGAACTGACTTAGGAGTTGCATCTTCAAATGACGGTGGGCATACCTTTGTTTATCGGGGGATTTTAGAAGGTCTTGCTATCGAGCCAGGTAGAAATACGTTTTGGGCGCCTGAGATTATCTATGAGAAAGAAGTCTATCATATGTATGTCTCTTATATTACTGGTGTCCCATCTACTTGGAACTGTGACCGTCATATTTTACATTATACCAGTAAGAATTTGTGGGACTGGGAGTATATTGGAAAGTTATCGCTTTCCTCGAATCGATGTATTGATGCTTGTGTACATACACTTCCGAATGGTAAATATGGTCTTTGGTATAAAGATGAAGAAAATGGTTCCCATACTTACATGGTGGAAAGTAGCGATTTATATGAGTTTCATAATCCTGTGGCAGTCTTAGAGGAGTTTGCCCATGAAGGACCCAATGTCTTTCGTTTCAAGGGATTTTATTGGCTGATTATTGATACTTGGAAGGGGCAAGGAGTGTATCGAAGTAAAGATGCTATGACCTTTCGTAGGTGCAATGATATCTTATCAGAAACTGGAATGAAGGAGGATGACTACGGATTTGGCTTTCATGCAGATGTCCATGTTCAAGAAGACGAAGCGTACATTTTTTATTTTACGCATCCAGGAAGGATACCTTGCGTGGAAGAAAACTTCTATGAACAACAAAGAACCTCTCTTCAGATGCGAAGGCTTACAGTGAAAGACGGGGAGCTATTTTGTAACCGTGAGGAAGAGTTTATATACGAATTAAATTAATAGGGGGAACAAAGGAATGAAAGAATTGCTGTTAAAGCGTAAGGGGAAGTTTATTCAATATCTAGCAGCATCCTTTATGTTTAACATTGATCGTTATGTTCAGATGGGGATTTTTGCCCTCATAATGTGGGCAGTTGAGAAAGGCAAGGATGCCAATTATACAGTTGTAGTTATAGTGACTATTTTAGCTTCGGTCTATAGCGCAGTTAGTTTTGTGATATCACGTATGCTACGTATTGGATACATGCGAGATACCATATTGGATGTTCGAAAATTAGCATTTGATAAAATCATGAGAATGTCCTTTAAGCAATATTCCAAAAAAGGAAAAGAGATTTATTTGTCCAATTTAATCAATGATATAAATCAATTTGAATCTGATTTCTTTATTAGTTTCTTAAATTTCTTGATTAATGCAGGTATGTTTGTTATCAGTTTTATCATCTTACTATTTTTAGATCCAGTTCTAGCAGCGGGTATGTTTGGAGCTTCCGTACTTCTTTATTTGATATCTAGCATTTTCTCAAAAAAGACGGTGGCTTTAAAAGAGGAGGTATCAAAAGCCTCGGAAGAATTTACACAAGAGATTTCCAATACCTTTCATGGACTTGAGATTCTTAAACTAAACCGAATCGAAGATAAGTTTTTACAGAAGAGTTTATCCTCGATTCGTAAGGTAGAACGAAAAAAATGTATTTCTAGCGTATTTACAGAAGGTCAAAGAAACATTATTCAAATACTCTCCTATATCGTATCCTGTGGTGTAATGGTGTATTTGTGTATCAATTTTAAAAATGGTATGTCATTAGCGGTAGCTACATTTATATTCCAGCTTGGAAGTGCGATGTGCTTTAATTTAGTGGAAGCCTTTCCACTGTGGAATGCAATGAAAGCTTCTATTCGTATCTATCATAAGATTACCGATGATGAAGTGGAGGATAGACAGAACAAAGATGAAAATGACCGCATTCATGCTTTTGATTTTCAGAATGAAATTGTTGTATCTGGTGTTTCGTTTGCTTATGAGAATAAAACAATCTTATCCCATGCAGACTTTACGATTAAAAAAGGAAAGAAATACTTAATCAAAGGGGTAAGCGGTGCCGGTAAATCCACGTTAATGAATCTACTTTCCATGACCTATGATAATTATGAGGGTGAGATTAAGGTAGATGGAATTGAGTATAAGACTATAGTTGAAAAAACATTTCATGATAAAGTGGCATTTATCTATCAGGATGTATTTTTATTTGAGGATACCATTCGGAATAACATTACACTGTATAAGGATTTACCAGAGGAGCGTGTGGAATTTGCAGCAAAAGCCTGCGAATTAGATTCTGTCATAGCAGATAGAAAGCTAGGGTTAGATGAACCATTATCTGAAAATGGTAAGAATTTATCCGGTGGTCAGCGCCAGAGAATTTCGATTGCCAGAGCAATCGCAAAACAAGCGGAGATTTTATTTGTTGATGAAGGAACTTCAAGCCTTAATGAAGACTTAGGAAAAGAGATAGAAAAGGTGTTCTTATCCCTACCTCAGACTGTAATAGCAATCAGCCATCGTTATTATGAAGGTGTTACAGATCAGTATGATTATATACTTGAAATCAAGAATGGCCAGATTCTTCAGTATGAGGCAAAAGAATATTTTGGGGAGGCAGTGACATGTTAAAAAAAGTTTTTAGAAGTACACCACAGATGCTTATAGCTCTTTTCTTTACTGCTATTAATAGTTTTTTAGATGGTGCTGTTACTGTTAAGATGATGGGACTTATCGATTATGCAATTGCAGGGGATTTAGAACTTTTAAAGCAAAAGATACCTAGCTTATTACTTCTTGCCGTTACTCTTTTACCAGTGGGTATTTTAACATCGCTTACAAAAGCTTGGTATAAAAAAGATGCAAATCAAGCAATCAAAATGCATTATGTAAGAGGAGTATTTAAGAAAAACATATCAGAATTTCAAAAAGAAAATACCGCTAACTATATCTCAAGACTTACGAATGACTGCAATACAATCGATAAAAACTTTATTGAGGGAATCTACACCGTGTTTGAGGGAACCGCTAATTTTTTCGTTGGTATATGGATAATCTCTACGGTAAATCCGTGGATGATTCTACTATCCTTAGTTATTATGGTTGTTAATGTTATCATAGCAACCGTTATGCAAAAACCAGTGGAACGTAATTATAAAGAACGTTCCGATATGTTTGATGGGTACACGTCCTATATCAAAGAGGTATTGTCCGCCTTTCATATTGTTAAAAGTAATAATTTACAAGAGAAAGTCACAAAGGATTATTTTGAAAAGAGTGTGGAGATTCAAAGGAAAGGCTATCTAATTGAGAAGATGATGACCTTTATCAATGGTGCTCAAAATTTAACAATGCATACATCAATGTACGGTATTTTGTGTATTCTTGGATACCTAACGATACAAGGGAAAATAACAGCAGGTGGTTTATTAATCGTTTCACAAGGAATTCAAAAATTAACTTGGCCATTGTTTATGTTAAGTGAAGCCTTACCTAAAGTATTTACCTCAAAAGCCCTTAGTGTAAAAATTGCAGAAAGTCTTAAAAATTCCGATACTTACGAAGAAAAATTATCATTACCAGATTTTAAGAACGATATTTTGCTGAAGAATGTAGAGTTTCAGTATGAAGATGAGATAGATTGCAAGAAAATTTTAACAGATGTGAATCTAAACTTAAAGAAAAATGGCAAGTATTTAATAGTAGGCCCAAGTGGTGGCGGAAAATCTACATTACTAAAACTCCTTCGAAAGTACTTTGCTCCAACAGGTGGAAACATTCTAATTGATGGAATGCCACTTCGTGATGTGAAGAAGGAAGATTATTTTGCTATGATAGCAAATGTAGAGCAACAGGTTTTTATATTTCACGATACCTTACGAAACAATATAACTCTTTATAAAACTTATAGTGATGAAGAGATTCAAGCTGCTATGGAAGCGGCAGGGCTTACTGCCTTTGTAGAAAATCTTCCGGATGGACTAGATACGATGATTTATGATAACGGTCGAAACATCTCAGGCGGTGAGCGAAGCCGTATTGTAATCGCAAGAGCTATGTTAACAAAAGCAAGCATTTTATTTATGGATGAAGCGTTCGCATCTCTTGATATGGAACGTGCCAGGGAGATTGAACAGACGATTCTTAAACTGAAAGATATCACCGTGATCAATGTAAGCCACGTTGTCTTTCGAGATACCAAGGAGCAGTATGATGGTGTATTTACAGTGAAAGGTACAGTGAAACCTTTGCTTCATTAGAAGTAATGATTCATAATAACATCTAGTGATTTAAGAACTTAATAAGATGAGCTACAATTTTATAATACACTTAATGCATACCACATCTGCTTACAGATGTGGTACTGCTATGAATAAAATGTAAAAATAAATTTTTAATTTATACAAGAATGTTGTATAATGGTTAAATAAATATAATATGGAAAATTAAAACAAGCATTAACAATGTAAATGCAGAAAAGAGGGGACTATGTCGTTACAAGTACAAAATTTGATGAAAAAGTATGGAGACAAGGTAGTTGTCGAAGATTTGAGCTTTGAGATTACAAAACCAGGAGTATATGCTTTGTTAGGTACGAATGGTGCTGGTAAAACTACCTCACTCCGTATTATTCTTGGAATGTTAGCTCATGATGGTGGCAAGGTACTTTGGAATGGAGCACCGCTTGATCCTGTGAGGGCGAATGTTGGATACCTTGCAGAGGAACGAGGTTTATATCCAAAATACTCTTTAATTGATCAGTTATTGTACTTTGCAAAACTGAAAGGTGTTCCAAAGAAAACAGCAATGGAACGTATTAAATATTGGTCGGATCGTTTGCAAGTGAATGAATATGTATTCCCACCAAAGACGAAAGGAAAGAAATCGAAAGCAAACAGAGCGGATCAATTATCAAAAGGTAATCAGCAAAAAGTTCAGTTAATGGCTGCTTTAATTTCTGATCCTAAGTTAATCATTTTAGATGAGCCATTAAGTGGTTTGGACCCAGTTAATACAGACCTTTTCAAATCAATTATTCGTGAGCAGATTGCACAGGATAAGTATCTCATCATGTCAAGTCATCAAATGCCTACGATAGAAGAATTCTGTAGTGATATCACAATCTTAAATCGTGGTAAGGCAGTGTTACAGGGAAATTTAAATGAAATTAAAAAAAGTTATGGTAGAGTAAATTTATTTGTTAAGAGTGATGTAGATATCGCTTCTTATATCGAAGAGTTTGGATTGAGAATTGTAAATAAAACTCCAAGTGAATATCACTTAAAAGTTCAGAATGAGCAACAGGCTATGGATTTTCTTGCAAAACTCATTGGAGAAAAGATTCCAGTTGTAAAGTTTGAGCTGCGCGAACCATCGTTGCATGAAATATTCGTAGAAAAGGTGGGAGATGTTCATGAAGAAAAGTAGTATAACCGGTTGGAAGGACGTCTTTTCTTTTACCTTAATTCAAACCTTAAAGAGCAAGGCGTTTATTGTAAGTTTTGTCTTATTTATAGTGTTGTCTATTGCTTCTATGCCTGTGCTGTCCATGATTATGAATAAGGATACTAAGGTAGAGGATGACATTAACACAATTCAAAAAGTCTATATCAATGATATGGTTGCTTGGTCAAATGGTGGATTCTTACCAACTCTTAGCCAGGATAATTTAAGTCACATTAAGCTTGAAGCTCTTACGGAAGATTATGATACCGTTGTTAATCGTATTGAACAGGAAGAGAATACTTCAGTCATTGTCAACATAATGGAAACAGAATCAACGTTTCAATTGGACTTTATAAAAGCTAGTAAAGGAAGTGTAAAAGAGTCAAGTGTGCAGATATTAAGTCAAGCATTATTAGAGGCATTTAATGAATATCGAATCAATCATTTAGGAATTTCGGAAGATCAATTGTCTATGATTCAAGCAAATGTAGCAACTTCTGTGACGATTGCAGATCAAAATGGTAATGCAGTGATGATAGAAGATACCTCCATAACAAATTCTCAATATTGGTTTGTCTATGGAATATTGATGGTTGTCTTAATGGTTAATGTAATGGCAAGTTCCCAGATAGCGTCTTCTGTTGTTTCTGATAAGTCATCAAAAGTATTGGAGTATTTATTGACATCCGTGAAGCCATTGGCTGTTATTCTCGGCAAGATTTTGGCAATGCTTTCTGTTGTGTTATTTCAATTTGCCGGAATTTTAGTTTGTGTATTAATTTCTAATACTGTTACTTCGAAGATATTCACACAAAATGGAGAAAATATGATTTCTCAATTTCTACCTTCTGGTATCTTTGATAATGTTAACATAGTAAATAGTATCTTATGTATTGCAGTGGTATTGCTTGGAATGATCTTCTATGCTACCCTTGCAGGGCTTGCTGGTGCTACCGTAAGTCGTATCGAAGAAGCAAGTGAGAGCTTAACATTATTTACCTTTGTCAACCTAGCCGGTGCATATATCGGTATGGGGGCAGCAGGTACGTTAATGGCTAGCGGTACAAATGGATTTGTAACATTTGCCTTATTATTCCCGTTATCTTCTCCATTTTTATTACCTGGAGCGATGTTTGTTGGAAAGGTATCGATAGGATTATCGATTTTATCTATCCTCCTTCTAGTGATTTTTGTTATCTTACTATTTAAATTCGTAGCAAAAGTGTATGAAACTCTAATCCTTCACAATGGAAATAGAATCGGTTTGAAGGAACTAATTAAGATTTCTAAAAATGTTTAGGGAGCATAGAGGTTGAATTTGGAGGGAAATGTGATGAATGGTATGCAACAAAATAAGAATTCCAACCTAGGATCAAACTTTCGAGGATGGAAGTCTGTATATGGTTTTACGTTTCGACAGGCAACAAGAGGTATTGGGTTTAAAGCAGTAACAGCTCTAATTGCAATTTTGATAATTGCTGGTTTTATTTTAATGAATATACTGGTAGCGAAGCCGGATAAGGAAGATGTAGTTAAGCCGTCAAACATTACAAGTGTTTATGTATTGGATCAAAGTGAATTAGCTGCAGCCGATTATGAAAGTTTAATGAAACAGTTTTCTCCTGTTGTTTATGGAGATACAAGGTTTATCTTGATGGAGTCAGGAAATCGCGGGGATGCGATACAAAGTGCATCCAAGGATTCACCAACATCTATTGTAGTGGAGATTACAAAGAATGAAGCTGGTTACTTATTGGAAGCCGTTATACCTGAAGGGTCTTCTATTTCAGAATCAGAATCAACGATGTTACTTGAGATAATGAAACAATGTTTCGAGGCTAATAAATTGATTCAAGCAGGTCTTTCGGTGGAACAATTAACAACAGCTTTAAAACCAATGAACACGATGATAACAGAAGTAGGTGAGGATAATAATCCAGCTACGTTTATTATTAAAATGATAGCACCTATGATATTTGGTTTATTGCTTTACTTTATGTTGCTATTGCATGGACAGACAATCAGCAAAGAAGTATCAACGGAGAAGACAACGAAGCTAATGGAAACTTTATTAACCTCCGTACATCCGTATGCGATGATTACTGGTAAGGTACTTGCAATTTCATCGGTTGCTATTTTACAGTTTCTAACATGGGTTATTTCTGCATTTATTGGTTTGTATGGCGGTACTGCCATTGCCCATTCAATCTATCCAGAGTATGAGAATACAGCGATCACTATTATCAATTTCTTAAAGGATAATATTGGAGAGTCAGCATTTTCATTACCAGCTGTGATATTAGCAATCTTAGTGTTCTGCGTAGGTTTCTTGTTCTATTGTGTATTAGCAGGGTTAGCAGGTTGTATGGTAACTAGACCAGAAGATGCAGCCAGTACACAGGGTGTCTTTGTATTCCCGATTGTAATTAGTTGGTTGGTATGTTATATTGCTTCCGCTGCTGGAAATGAAGGTGTATTAAGAATTGCTAGATTCATTCCATTTACAACGCCGTTTAGTGTTCCGGTAGATTTGATTACTGGAACGATTGGCATTGCGCAGGGTATTGTTGCATTCTTGCTTTTAGTAATATTCTCTATTCTGGTTATTATGATAGCTGCTAGAATCTATCGTGGTTTAGTATTGTACAATGGACAGAAATTGAATTTAAAAACAATGTTTCAAGTATTAAGAGCGAAGCAATAAGGGAAAATAGTAAAGTAAAAGTAAGCTGTTGCATGATGCTTCCTATTTGTTAGGAGTAAACATAATGCAACAGCTTTTTTAATAAATAGGAAATTACTCCGCGAGTAATCTCCTATTTATTAAAAAACTCTCCGAGGGATGCGCACTCCGCTGACGCTTCGGCGCGACAAAGTGGCATCGCCCTGAATTTGTTGATTCGCTAGCTTAGAGTAGCGAAGCCACTTTGTTCTTCGCTTTGTAATAAAGTTTTCGATTGTTATGGGTTGTTATTGATGTGAATATGAATAGAAATAGCAACTACTCGTGAACTTTGCGTTAACGTTAACGTTAGTTTGAATCAAATTTAAAGTAACTAGTGACAAGCATGATGTTATGATATATAATCGATTTATAGGATTACATAAAATTTACATATATGTGTAAAATTATAGTTATAAAATAATGGATATTATTTTATAACGAAATATAACGGAAAACAACGGAATGGGGTTTGATATGAAGAAACGAGTGACCATAGCTGAAATAGCAAAGAAATGTAATACT
>JAEWHR010000175.1 GCA_023387655.1 Bacillota bacterium | reverse complement strand
TCTTTCATTCCTCTTAAATGCATATAAACTGTATTCTTACTAACATCCATAACTTTTGCTACCTTTATCACGGCATCTTTCATTCTAAAAATACCTTGATTATATAAAAGGTAGACAATTTCTTTGTTCTTTAAATTTGCTGATATACTTTCATCTGACATAACCTGATGAGAAGCTTCATTATAAGCTTGTTCAATTAAAGCATCGACATCCACAGCAAAATTTTCATTAATTATGGTACTAGATGACTTATCAAGCATTTTAAACACTGGAAATGTTTCTGACAAAGGTGTATCTACATGATAATTAATACAGATTAACCCAATAATACGATGTTGTTCACCATAAACACTAATCGTTGTAGAATAAAGAAGATTTCCTTTTTTATTTTTAGATTCATAAGAAATATAGCCATCAAGATTTTCATCTTGAATCTTATTTAGCATATTAAGCGCTAAATCCGTAATCGGAGCCCCTAACTTTCTCCCTGTATGGTGTCCATTGATAATTTTTATGACAGAATTTTCACAGTCTTCCAAACTATGTAATACATATTCAAAGCCTGTCCCTAGATAATCTGCTAATCCATCCAAAAAACATCGATATGAATTTAATATAATTCGGTCTGTGGCAGTTAATTTAATATTACCACTTTGCATCGTTTTCCCCATTTTTTGCAATTCTCCACTCTTTTTTATTAAAAATACCAATTATAATTATATTAAATGATGTTATAAAAAGCAAGACTTCTATTATATGGGATTCTCAAATCAATGATTTTACTTAGGGATAAAGTTACCAGCTACCACATGTTCAGTAGCTATCTTTTGTTTTTTTATATATTTTATTATATTAACTGCATTCTCTTGTGACTCTTCATTGTCACACTGATTCAATAATATCTTAAAAGGAATACTGAATTGATCACAATATCCCTCTACAATTAACCTAGCTACATCTTCTGGAGCTATCCTATGTGTTGGTTGACAGTTTAAAATTTCCATTGCCAGATTCCATCTGTGGCAATATTCTAATAGTGGGCGAGATAAACAGGATAATCCAGTTACTATCACAAGCAAATTTGTGTCCTTTGGTATTACTGGTTCGTGCTTATCAGGCACCTTGATAGGAAGCCTCTTAGAACCATCAGCTTCCACTAGAATATAATCCGAAACTGTTTTTAACCATTCATAAAAAGATTCCGATACCTTTGTCATTTTTCCATTCCCACATGGAGTTCCAACAACTGCAATACCACTTAAATTTAGCATACTAAGTAGCAGATCTTTGTCTTCTTTCAACACTCCATAATCTGAGGGTAAAAACATATGAGTTGTAGTAGTTATTATGACTCGTTTTCCAAGAGAAGCCAACTCTTTCGCCAGATGATGAATCGAGGTTGTTTTCCCACCTGCACCTACAAATGCAATGATCTGTTTTTGATGCAGATTTAACCCAAAAGCTTTATACATAGTCTCTCGTCTTGTTAATTCTTCTGAGCCATCTAATTGATACCATTCCATATAGTCACCTGCCTTTATATCATTAACTCATAGATTTTATCGTAACTGATATGATTTTCGTTCATCCTATTCTCTAACTCATGTCTTTCTTGTGGATTCACACTCCAAGCTAATCCACACCCTGCTGTAATACTCCTTGGAACAGGAATTAGCCTGCCACTTAGTCCTTTTTCTTTGCAAAACTTCTCCATAGCCATTGCACTCGTAGTACTTTGAAATGTAATAATAGCTTTTAATTCTTTCTGCCTCATTGTTAGCCTCCTATGAATCCATTGCAAGCTCTTTCACAGCATCTATTGCTATGCTAACTTCTTCTTTTGTATTAAAATGAGAAAAACTAAAGCGAACTGCACCTTGCTCTTTTGTTCCTAGCGCTTGATGGAGAAGCGGAGCACAGTGTCCTCCTGCTCTTGTATAGATACCATACTCTAGTACTAACTGATCACTTACTTCACTAGAGTCATAATCCCCTATATTAAAGGAAACAATTGCAGCTCTTTCCTTTGTTGAAAAATCACCGTAAATTTTTATATTCGGTATCTCTTTTATACCTTCATAAAACTGCCACATTAGCTTTTGCTCTATCATTCTTATTTTATCTATACCTTTTTCCAGAATATACGAAACTCCAGCATATAATCCAGCAATTCCATGTCCATTTAAAGTTCCTGCCTCCAAACATTCTGGCATTACTACTGGATGAGTTTTGGAAAAGGTTAAAAAGCCACTACCACCAGTTTTTTGTGGAGTCACTAAAATTCCCTCTCGCACATATATCCCACCAGTTCCCTGAGGACCCAAGAGCCCTTTGTGTCCAGTAAAACAAAGAACATCAATATTTTGTTCTTCTACATGTATCGGAAAAACTCCTGCCGTTTGAGAAGCATCTACCACAAACAGAACATCTTTATCCTTGCAGATATTGCCTATCTTTTTTATGTCAACTACATTGCCTGTTAAATTAGAACTATGAGTACAGATTACCATCTTGGTATTCTCTTTTATACTGTTCTTTATCTCATCTATATTAATAGTTCCGGATAAGTTGCTTTTTACAATAGTTACTTCTACACCCTTTGATTCCATCTCATAAAGCGGACGTAACACACTATTATGATCTAATTCCGTAGTAATCGCATGATCACCTTTCTTCAATAAGCTTTTTATTGCTATGTTAAGACTTTCTGTAGCATTTAAAGTAAAGGCGATACGACTTGCGTCCTTTATAGAAAATAATTTTGCAAGAATCTCTCTCGTTTCATATATCACTCTTCCAGCCTCCAAGGAAGCTGTATGAGAACCTCTACCACTATTCCCCATGTTTTTTATTGCAGCATAAACCGCATCTGCTACAGAATCTGGTTTTTGCATACTGGTTGCAGCGTTATCAAAATATATCATTGCATCTCTCCTTTACTATGAAAGATTCTTACTTCTTCGTAAAAATAGGATGGATTCTAAAACACTTCCGCCTATGCAACGAGCTTTATCTGAAATGGTAAAACAATTCTTCTTTTCTTCGATTCTAGGGTCAATGTCAGCAATTTTTAATCCCTGAACCACTGGATACCCATCTTTTATAATACCTCTTAATATGCCATCAATCGTTGCCTCTACTTTTTTGTCTCCAATGAAAGCAATCGCTTGCCCCTTCATCACCGTGTCACTAATATGGCTTAGATTTTTAATTATTCCAGTAGCAGGGCTATGAATTACTCTTTCTTTTCCATAACCTCCTATAATCCCTGGAATTCCTGTATTCTTTTGTGCAAATCCATCGAATAGAATTCGTCCTAAATCATGTCCTCTTTGTGTTTCTATTACAACATCTACATCAACGCCAGCTTCAAATCCTGGTCCTAACGCAATTGTGATTGGAGCCATTGTTTTCTTGGTACCTAGATTTTTCTTAGCTAATATTCCATCAACTAGCGCCAGTGGATTCATATATTTTAAAATATCACAATTCTCATCTTTAATAATTGGTATTTTCCCCTCTGATAAGATACTTGTAATATCATCCATATGATTTGCTTTTTTACAAATTACTCCCTCAACGATTGTTTCGTTCTCATACATTGCTTCAGAAAAAGCAACTTTTCTACGAATAGTAGACGGGTTTTCAATTTCTAAAATCACAACAGGAAATCCACTTCGATATAATTTATGAATAGTTCCTGTTGCAATATCTCCGCCCCCTCTAACAATAACTAGATTCTCCATTCCTTCACATCCATTCTAGCACCTTAGTGCCACTTTATTAGAATGGCACTTTGTGAATGAACACAAAATGCCAATTAAAAAAAGTTCTTTATTGCATATATTCCACTTTTCAATTTATCTTCATCAACGTTATCTATTCTTAGTTTTTACAATCTTAAGGTTTGATGATTTTAGAAGCACTTCTCATTATTTCTGCAATCGAATACATATTAGTCACGGAACCAACCGATAATTTATCAGAAATCCCATAAAAATTCAAACATGTTCCACAGGTTAGGATTTCAACCCCCTGTGATTCTAAGAGTTTTAAATCTTCCAAAGAATCAGAGCCTTCTACCGATAACTTTGCACCACCATTGTAAAGTATTATCTTCTTTGGAAGTTCGTCTAATTCTGTAAGTGCATAGACAAAACCTTTCATTAAAGCTTTTCCTAGTTCTTCGTTTCCTTCTCCCATATGATCTGAAGACAAAACAACAACACTGGAATCTTCTATGGCATCTTGAGTAAATTGATCTGTTGTAGTTTCCACCTTTTCTTCTGTTTTAGCATTAGTATTTTGTTTCTCACCAGTATTGGAAACTTGATCCACTAATTCTATTATTACAGCATAATGATCGTTCGAAATTTTTTCAGAAGAATAGTTCAGTTGCATTTGTTTTGCCATTTTAGTTAAATTCTGAACAGCAATCTCATTATCTACAAAAACTTCCACCATACCATCGGTAAGTTCTTTTAGTGCTTTTTTCGTCTCAATCACAGGAAGAGGACATTGCTTTCCTCTCGCATCAATCAGTTTTTTCATTTAATTTATCCTTTCTGCAAGTCAGATTTTATCTAATTATTATTTCTTTCTCTTGTAACTTGGTTATCTCTCCAATAATACCACAAGGCAATTCTAAACCTTTAAGCTCCTCTAGAATTTTACTTGCATCTTCAGAATTAACACTAAATAAAAGCCCACCTGAAGTCTGTGGATCAAATAGAATTTCTTGCATAGCAAAATCATCTATTTCAAAATTCACATATGATTCCACAAAATTACGGTTTCTTTGAGCAGCCGCCGTTAATAAAAACTCATTGGCATACTCATAAGCTTCTTTAATATAAGGAATTGATTTACTATCAATAACAGCACTATACTCGTTTTGAAGCATTTCATGAAGATGTCCTAAAAGACCAAATCCCGTCACATCAGTACAAGCATGAATCTCATATTTCCTAATAATTTGAGAAGCATATTTATTTAATGTGGTCATAGATTTGATCGCTTTATCCATTGCTTCACTAGAAGCCTCTCCTACTCTTCCTGCTGTAGCAATAATACCAACTCCAAGCGGCTTAGTAAGTATTAACTTATCGTTAGGCTTAACTCCTGAATTTTTAAATATTTTATCAGGATGAATGGTACCGGTAACTGACAGTCCGTATTTTACATCCACATCCGCTATAGAATGGCCGCCTGCAAGGATTCCACCTGCTTCCATTACTTTTTCATTTCCACCGGTTAATATCTTACCTAAAATATTCAAATCCATCTTCTCTGGAAAACATACAATATTTAAGGCTGTTTTTACATCTCCACCCATAGCATAGATATCACTTAACGCATTCGCAGCTGCAATTTGCCCAAATACATAAGGGTCTTCCACCATAGGAGGGAAAAAATCTAACGTCTGGACAATTGCGATATCGTCCGATATCCGATATACTGCAGCATCATCCGATCCTTCAAATCCAACTAAGAGATTGGCATCCTCCGCTTTTGGCAGTTTATCTAATACATGTTTTAACGCTTCTGGCCCTAATTTGGCAGTACAACCGCCGCCTTTGCAAAATACAATTTCTTTCTCCATTACTATTGCTCCTAACCACATTTTAGCCAATTTCATATCTATATTGCAAAATTGCATGCTTTGAATTGCAAGTTTGCATTTCATGATGTAAATCCTTATGTGCAAATAATAATTAACAGGAATTTATGCTATATAATCCTCAATTAAAACTGTCATAATTCCGCCACAAACCATGCCTTCCTCTTCCGCAGCATCTCCTGTTAAATCAATGTCGACTAAATTAAAAGTATTAGAACTAATCATTTCTCTTGCCTGCTGAATCACAGCAGCTTCACTACAGCCTCCACCAATACTTCCAAGTATCATGCCATCTCTGTAAACAATCATTTTTGCTCCTGCTCCTCTTGGTACGGAACCTTTTGTATGAACGACAGTGATAATTGCTTTTGGTATATCGGTTTCCTCAGCTAATACTTGTAACACATCATAGTCCATATCGGAGCAATTTCTCTTCTTATTTCCACTACCCAATCTTCTATGAGAAATCAACTCCGCCAATATGGATATCGCTATTTCTTCTGGAGTTATCGCACCTATTGATAATCCAATTGGGGTGTGAACTCTATTTAATCGGTCACGATCGCAGCCTTCTTTTTCTAGCGTTTCTTTTACTATGGCTGTACGTCTTTTAGAACCTATCATACCAACATAACTTGGTTCTTCTCCCTGACATATGTTTTTTAAACAGGTACTATCATAGCGATGACCTCTCGTGATAATCACTACATAATCCGATTCTTTTAATTTTAAATCACTAATGGCATGCTCAAAATTATCACATATAACCTGTTTTGCCAATGGAAATCTTTGAGTATTAGCGAAACTAAGTCTATCATCCACAAGCACCACCTGGAAGCCTGTTTTCGCCGCAAATTCTACAAGTGGAATGGCTATATGACCACCTCCGAGAATAATTAAGCGTTCTTCTGGATAAAAAGGCTCTGCTATTGTATGTTCTTTCCCTTGTTTTCTGTATTGTGGTATTCCTTCATCCAAGGATTGTTGAATTAGCATATCTGGATTAGTACCATAAACTAACTCCCTACGCAAGTCAGTAGCATTTTTCCCTTCTTCACCAGTTAGATTAGTAACCATACAAACTTTATTTCCATTCTGAATGCTATTTAAAATCTCACTATAAATATTCCTACACATTTTACTCCTCCATTCCTTCGCATATTTTTATGCTTACCCTTGATTAAAACTATACCCTCTTGAAAGCTATTCCAATAATAGAATATCTTCCGCAGATACTGTCAGATATGTCGGAGTACTTTCATGAAAACTACTACTTAACTGACTTTTACTAATTTTCCACCAGATGACAGGCTCCTTATTATTCCCTTCTATTTGCATCAACACATTCCACTCAAAAGGAGCTTCCGAAATTTTGTGTACACGACAAGGTATAAGGTTACCCTTGTCCATCGGATTATAGCACGCCTTAAAATCATGAGCTCTAATACCAATATGGGTTAGCGTTTCTGGGATTTGCGCCTTAACAGTTAATATAACACCCCAATCCAGAGCTTCCACCTGATTCTTAGAAACTTTAACTGCGCGGGATATATTTTTACATCCAGTTAATCTAGCAGTTTGAACCTTTCTTGGACTGGCAAAGATTTTTTTCGTTTCTCCACCTTCTATTATCTTTCCCTCATCAAGCACAAGAATGTCTCTGCAAAATCGATATGCTTCATCGCGACTATGTGTAACCATAATGGAGTCACCCTGGTATTCATTTAACAAATCATGTAATTGAATCTGAAGGTCCTCCTTAAGATAGCTATCCATCGCAGAAAAAGGCTCATCAAATAACAAGACATCTGGCTCATAGGCTAGCATTCTTGCCAGTGCAACTCTTTGTTGTTGCCCTCCCGATAGTTTACTTGGATATTGATCTTCCAGTCCCTTTAGCTTAAAGTTCTCCATCAGTGTTAAAATGATATTATCCTTATCTCTTTTCGGTGCTTTAATCCCAACTCCAATATTTTCATAAACCGTCATATTAGGAAATAAAGCATAGTTTTGAAATAAATATCCTACCTTCCTTTGTTGAGGAGTTAGATTAATTTTCTTAATAGAATCAAATAGAACTTTACCATTTAGCTCAATATACCCCTTCTCCGGGGTCACGATTCCAGCAATACATTTTAGAGTCATGCTTTTCCCGCATCCAGAAGCACCAAGGATTCCTAAACAGGATTCTTTTGTTTCAAAATCAACCTTTAAAGTGAAATTTTTTAATTTTTTCTCAATGTGAACTATTAAACTCATCTTTACCTATATTCCGGCGTATCTTCGCCTTAAGTTTATAATCTGCTTAAAAGTTTATAATCTGTCTGAAAGTTTATAATCTGTTTGAAAGTTTATAATCTGTTTGAAAGTACAAACAACTGGTTGAAAAGACTATCTTTTCAACCAGATTTCTATTTCCCATCTATATTGTTATGAAAATAACTTATCTTTTTAAAAAAGTGATAACCTAAAACACTAACTTATGTTAGCCACAATCTCATGCAGATGATTTATAACTTGAAATAATACGAGATAATTAAATAATTTGACTAACTATTTTCTACTCTTACCTAACGATAAATAGTTCATAAAAGCAATGATAATAAAGGAAATAAGCACTAATATTATCACGTAACGATAGGCAAGGTTCATATCCCCTGCTGCCACTGCAGAATATACTGCCATTGGTAGCGTTCGTGTTTTCCCTGCAATATTCCCTGCAATCATGGCTGTCGCTCCAAATTCACCTAATCCTCTTGCAAACGATAGAATGGCCCCGGATAAAATTCCCGGCAATGCATTTGGTAATATTATTCTTCGAAAAATCCTCCATTCTGACATCCCAAGCGTTCGACCCGCATAAACCAAATTAATATCTACCTGTTCTAAGGCCCCTCTAGCAGAGCGATACATCAACGGAAAAGATATAGTAACTGCTGCTAAAACTGTAGCCCACCAGGTAAATGTGATTTTTAAAGCAAAGTGATTAAGTATAAATTCACCGATCGGCCGCTTCACACCAAAGATATATAGAAGAAAAAATCCAGCTACTGTAGGTGGTAGTACCATAGGGAGGGTAAATATCCCATCAATGATAATCTTTAATCTTTCATTTTTCATAGCATATAACATTTTTGCAGCAGCTAATCCAAGAAAAAAAGTTATCACGATACTAAGAGATGCTGTTTTTAAAGAAATCAAAATAGGTGAGTAATCCATGTCATAGACCCCTTACTTGGCTAAAAATCCGTATTTTTCTAATATAACTTTAGCTTCTTCACTTTGAAGGAATTCCACATAAAGTTTTGCAGCTTCTTTTTTCTTAGAAGCGCTGACAATACCAATCGGGTAAATTACAGGATTTTTTAATGTTCCATCTGGTGCATTTGCTACAACAACAACAACTTTATCGGTAGTTGCTGCATCTGTTGCATAAACAATACCAGCATCTGCACTTCCTTCTGCAACCCAATTTAAAACTTCAGTTACATTCGTCCCAAGGCTTGCTTTCTCTTCTACTTTATTAAAGATACCTAGGTTCTCAAAGATTTCTTTTGCATATTGCCCTGCTGGTACACTTGCAGGGTCACCAATCGCAATCTTGTCAGCATTTAATACATCATCAAAACTAGTAACTTTGGAATCTATGTTCTTTGGTACGATAAGTACAACTTTATTTTCTAACAATGGAAGGATTGTTTCCTCATCCACCATATTTTTTTCTTTTAAAGCGTTCATTTGCTTCATTGCAGCAGATAAAAATACATCTGCATCCAGTCCTTCTTCAATTTGTGTTTGAAGTTTTCCAGAACTATCATAAGTACCTTCTACTGTAACCCATGGATACTTGTCTTGAAACAATACCTTTAACTCTTCAAGAGATGGCTGCATACTAGCAGCTGCTGCCACCAAAATTGTTACTGGTTCTTGATTAGATTCATTTGTATCGATGTCCTTATTGCCTTGGTCTTTGGATTGATTGGTATTATTAGAGTTACTGTCTTGTTCTGCTAAGTTACCATCGGATTTTTTAGCACAGCCCATAGCAAATACCATCATAGAAATTAACAATATTGTGCCTAACATTTTTTTCTTCATCTCGGTTATTCTCCTAATCTTTTATCTTTTCAGTCAAACATTACATGATTACCACGGTTAAAAATTTGCCGCTTTATAGAGATTCGTTTATCTGGCACATTCTGATGCAGAACCTTTTAAAATCTTTAATCCATGTACTAACTCAGAGGATATTACCTCCATGCTCTCTTTCACAGCCTTTGGACTACCAGGAAGGTTAATAATCAATGTATTATTTCGTAGAACAGAGCTACCACGGCTTAGCATAGCCCTTTTCGTAATCCCCATAGAGTAGGCACGAATTGCCTCAGAAATCCCTGGCACGTTTCTTGTAGCAACTGCCATGGTTGCCTCTGGAGTAACATCTCTCTTCGATAATCCAGTACCACCTGTAGTTAAAATCAAATCTACCTGTCTTCCATCGGATAATCTTATAAGTTCTTTCTCAATACGAGATTTTTCGTCAGGTAAGATCAAGGTTTCAACTATCTCATAGCCTTGCTCTTCCAAAATAGAAGTCAGAAGAGGTCCACTTTTATCTTCCCTTTCTCCTTTAAATCCCTTATCACTTAATGTAATAACCGCCGCTTGAAACGGTCTATCTTCTCTTTGGTCTAGCATTACCAATTCATCACCAACACTAATTTTGCCTTCCGAAATTACCTTGGCAAAAACACCTTCTCTTGGCATAATGCAGTCACCCATCTTGTGATATATCTGACAATGTGTATGACATTCCTTCCCTATCTGAGTCATCTCAAGAACGGCATCATTACATTGAAATCTCGTACCCACTGGAAGATTTCTAAAATCAAACCCTTCCACCACTAGATTCTCGCCAAATGCTCCAAAATCTATCTCTGCACCTTTTTTACGAAATTCCTCTATCTTATCAAAGGATAGTAAACTAATTTGTCGATGCCACTTCCCTCCATGCGCATCTCCGACAATACCCCAGTCCGTTGTTAAAACCGCATTTTCTATACAATGCTTTTGGGTTCCGCGTCTCTCACTTATGCATATCGCTTTTATTTTTCCCATTCTAATCAGCCTCCTATTTTAAACATTTCTCTCATTTCTAAATTGTTTTGTTCTTTCCCTTGATTTCCAAAGTTATGTTCCAACGGTTTTTTTTCAATTGCCTTTGATAACAGACTTGTTAACTCCTTATCAGTAGCACCATTACGCAAGACAGTCATTAAATCAATTCCGTCGCCATAACATAAACATGGTTTTAAAAACCCTTTGGAAGTTAATCGTATTCGATTACAAGAAGAACAGAATTTATGGCTGATTGCATTAATAAACCCAATGTTTCCCTTCCACTCATCAGAAGTGATATATTCAGCCGGACCAAATCCTCTTTTCTTACTCTGGCTGATTATTTTTGGATACTTTTCTCTGATTTTATTTTTTAATTCCTCTCCCTTTATAGGTTCAAAATCTTTTCCAAACCCAATTGGCATCATTTCTATAAAACGAACATCCACAGGCATCTTAACTGCTAATTCAACAATATCCATTAGTTCATCTTCATTAATGCCCCTCTGAGGTACGCAATTTATCTTAGTAGGAATACCACTTTTGATTAATTTCTGCAGTCCATTCCATACTTTTTCAAACTCATCCCGTCCCGTGATTTTTTTAAATATCATTGGATTTAATGTATCAAGACTTACATTGACTCCATCCATCGGTATCCTTGCTAATTCATCCACATATTCTTCCAAAAGGACTCCATTGGTAGTTAATGTAACATGCTCTATCCCAGGGAGAGCTTTTATCTCTGCTATTAACTTCACTGCATCTTTCCGAACCAGAGGTTCCCCACCAGTGACTTTAATATTTTTTATTCCGAGTAAAGAAGCACAACTACAAATACGAAGAATCTCTTCAAAAGTTAATATAGACTCATGCTCTAACTTTTCGATATCTTCTGGCATGCAATACGTGCATCTTAAATTACATCGATCTGTAATTGAAATTCTCATATAATCAATCGATCTTCTATATTGATCAATCATTTTAACCTCTATTCCGGCTCTTTCGTGCCTTTCTATTACAATAGTAACTTTGTTTCGTTACAAAATTACCGATAAACCTATTTTAACAATTAACCCTAATTCTCTTTGCGATTGCTAAAATATCCGCTTTTTCCACCAGTTTTTTCAGCAAGATATATTGAACCTATCTCCATGGTTTTATCAATCGCTTTGCACATATCATAAATCGTTAATAAGGCAACACTCACACCTGTCATAGCTTCCATCTCTACACCAGTTTTACCTAACACTTTTACAGTACATACTGCTTCAATTTCAAAGGTATCCTCAAACATTTTAAAATCTATGGATACTTTTGTAAGATTTAAGATATGACATAATGGAATTAGTTCGGATGTTTTTTTCGCTCCCATAATTCCTGCTATTCTAGCTACACCAAGAACATCACCTTTTTTTGCAGTACCATTTTTTACTGCATCGAAACATTCTTTGCTAACTTTAATTCTTCCTATGGCAATAGCTTCTCGTTCTGTTGTCTGTTTATCACTTACATCAACCATTACCGCATTACCATTATGATCAAAATGTGTAAAGTCCATCTTTTTTCTCCATTCTATACTTCTTCAATCAGACGTACCTATCAATTACTACATTCCCTTACCAAAACCACAGTTAGGGAACGTACAGATATCACAAGACAAGCAAAGTCCTCCATGTCCTATTTTAGATATCTCTTCGTACGTGATTTTCTCTCCTGCCATAAGTCTTGGGAGCATCAGATCAAATATGGTTCGTTTAGAATACATAACACAGCCTGGCAGACCAATTACTGGGACATCTCCATTGAAGTAAGATAAAAGGAACATAGCCCCTGGTAATACCGGTGCACCATAAGTAATAATTTCAGCCCCAGTATTTTTAATCGCAAGTGGTGTTTTATCATCCGGATCAACACTCATACCACCAGTACAGATAACAAAATCTGCTCCTTTATGAATTAAATTTAAGATAGCCTCTGTAATCTTTTCGTGATCATCATTTAAAATTACATGTTCCACAATTTCTGTGCTGTATTCCTTTAATTTATTTATAATAACAGGAGTAAACTCATCCTTAATTCTTCCGTAAAACACTTCGTTTCCAGTAGTAACAATACCTACTTTTTTATGAAGAAAAGGCTTTACTTCAAGAATTTTTTCTTCTCCTACTAACTCTTTTGCTTTCATCATTTTCTCTTCTTCAATAATAAGAGGAATAATTCTAGTTCCCGCTAATTTGTCCCCTCGCTTCACAGGAAAATTGCCATGTCTAGTAGCAATCATCATATCTCCAAAAGAATTAATCTTATTAAGTAGCTCGGTATTTACTTTGAAAAGCCCATCACACTCTGCGTAGAGGTCGATTTTCCCTTCTTTTACATTACTTCTCTCAATATTATCACCTTTGCAGATAGAACATAAAATCTCTGCTCCTTCATTCTCATGAAGCTTTCCTTCTTCTTTTTCCCATACATATAAATGATCTTTACCTATGGACAATAAGACAGGGATATCCTCCTTCGTAACAACATGTCCTTTTCGAAAAATAGCATCCTTTGTTACTCCTTTAATAATTTGAGTCATATCATGGCATAAAACATGTCCAACTGCATCTTCTGTCTTTATCAATTTCATAAAATTATCCTCCATTCAAACACGCCTTTTTGCGTATACGAAGCTTGTATTATCAATTAATTTCTCTAAACTTCGTGTGATTTTTTCCTACTAAATGCACTTCTATCATTACGATAGGTGGAAAACATCTATTCTAATGTTCTCAAGTTAGCATCGTAGATGTATTCGCATTGCACCTCTACCGTATGCGGCAATGCAAGCTTTAATTTGTTTACAGGTATTCTTAATTATAAATTAATCTACCTGCTCATATAGTCTATTTTTCAAATAGGGATCTTTACTGTACATAATATTGGCTACAAAAGTCGATAAACGTTCTTTCCAACCGATTGAATTTTTTGCGCTTTGCATACACAATATAAAGAGTTCTTGTAACTTTCTTATCTTCTGGTTCATATAACAGAATTTTACCATCCTCTACATAGTCTAATGCTGCTTTTTTAGACATTATGGTAATACCCATTCCTCTACTTACAGATTTTTTAATAATCTCTTGATCATTTATCATAGCTACAACATTAAGTTTCTCTATATCTATATTCTTTGATTCCAAGAATCTTTCGGCTGTCTTCTTCGTACCAGATCCATTCTCCCTCAAAATAATAGGCTCTTTCATCAATTCTTCAAAGGAACAATCTCCCTCTAATAATTCACGATAATGATCTTCATTAGGGGTTACTACCACAAGCTTATCCTCATAAAATGGAATATAACGCAATCTGTCATCTTTGCTTTTAATTCCTACAAAACCAATGGTTGCCCTGTGCTTTAAGATTTCTCCAATCACATGATCACTGTCACCATGATTAATGGTAAAGCGGACCTTCGCATTTTCTTTTTGATATGCCTGTATCAGTTCCGGTAATATATACTGAGATGGAATAGTAGAACCTGCAATATCGATACTTTGTTCTTCCTTTCCCTCTCTTCCAAACCCTTGATACAACTCTTCCTTTATTGCCAATATTTCTTTGGCATACTCATACAACCTCTCCCCTGCCACAGTCGTACGTACATTTTTTGTAGTACGGTCTAAAAACTTCAAACCAAACTCTTTCTCTAGGGATACAATGTGTGCACTGATGGTTGGCTGTGTAAGATATAATCTCTCTGCTGCCTTAGAAAAACTTTGTAGTTCGACAACCTTAACAAATGCTTCTAGTTGCTTTAATTCCATTTTACATACCTGCTTTCAGTTAATCATCCTCGAATAATATAACATACTCATTTTGTTTTATCAATTTATATTTATAGATTTTTTCTATAAATAAAAAAATAATATATAGAATATGAATTTTACCGTGGTAAATTTCTATGGTAGAATCGTAGCTGGTTGCTTAAGTTTAAGTATCAATTGTTTGTTTTTTATATAAACTTTGAAACTGCTAAGCTCTTAAAAAATTTCAAAATGTGCATAACTAACTTAGTAAAATGTAAGTAACAAACTTTTAAAATGTAGTTACATACTTACCAAAGCACTAGTAACAAACTTATCAATGTGCTAATTACAAACTTGTCAAAGTTAGTAACAAACTTGTCAAAGTTAGTAACAAACTTATCAAAGTGCTAGTAACAAACTTTTAAAATGCTAGTTATAAACTTTTAAAATGCTAGTTATAAACTTAACCAACATTAATAAAAACAAATGAGAGGTCCTATGAAATGAATGATCAAGAAAAACAATATGTAGAAACTATTAGAGAAACTGCAGAAAATTATTTTAGAAATGGTGAATTTTTCTGTTCTGAAGCCGTTGTTCAAACTATCAATGATGCATTAGAAAAACCATATCCTGAGGAAATAGTAAGATTAGCTTCTGGTTTTCCAGTTGGCTTAGGAAAAGCACAGTGTTTATGTGGAGCAGTATCAGGTGGTGAAATGGCTCTTGGTATGGTATATGGTAGAGTTCATGGTGAACCGATGAATCCAAAAATGTTCGAAAAAGCCAAGGCACTTCACGATTATATTAAGGAAGAATACGGTTCTTTATGTTGCCGAGTAATTACACGTCAATGGAACGGTGATAACTTCCAATCTCCTGAGAGAAAGCAACATTGTATTGCCATTACTGGTAAGGTTGCGCAGTGGGTTGCAACACAGTTGATTGAAGATGGCAAAATAAAAATAAAGGAAAGCAACGGAGAGATATAATGAATCGCTTTTTAAACAAAATACCAATGCCTATCGTCGGACTTATGCTTAGTTTTGCATCCTTAGGCAATTTATTAGAGCCTTATGGTAAGGTATATAAAACCATATTAGGTGTGCTATCAGCAAGCCTTTTTATCCTTACTACTATAAAGTTTTTATGTGGCTTTTCAGGGTTAAAAAAAGAGTTATCTACACCTATTGGTGCTTCCATATTTCCTAACTATACTATGAGTATCATGCTACTAGCCACTTATATAAAGCCGTATAATCAAGAGGTGGCTTATGGTATCTGGATTGCTTCTATTTTACTTCATATTATACTTATCATTTATTTTACAAGAAGATTTGTTTTACATTTTAATATTATGGAAGTATTTCCTAGCTGGTTTATTGTTTACGTTGGAATCGCAGTAGCTGCTGTTACTGGAAAAGCCTTTAATCAGACGATTGGGCAAATCGCTTTTTGTTTTGCTTTCCTTAGTTATTTAATTTTAATACCTATTGTTGTGAAACGTGTTTTGTTTGTGAAAAACATCCCTGAACCAGCACTACCAACGCTTATTATCTTCTCAGCACCTGGTTCTTTATGTTTAGCCGGCTACATAAATTCTTTCAAAACGAAGCACATGTTACTTTTGGTATTTTTATTAATATTATCTCAAGTAATCTATTTGGTAGCTGTAATAAAATTAATTCCATTACTAAAATTAAAGTTTTATCCAAGTTATTCAGGATTCACATTTCCATTGGTGATTTCCGCCATTGCTTTAAAATCAAGCAATGCTTATCTTATCTCTCAAGGTCATACGTTTGGATTTTTATCAGTATTAGTAAAAACAGAAGAAATCATTGCAACCTTAATTGTTTTCTATGTATTCATACGTTATCTAAATCATATTGTCAGACTTACGCTTAGAGAAAGTTGATTTTATAGTTTTACGTTTATCCGAGAGAAATCACGTTCTATTATAATTATCTACTCGTTAGATAGGTTTCAACAAGGGTCTCGAAGTTTTAGATTATTTTAAAGATATAGCAATTTCATCTTGAAAACAACAAAGAAGTAGTGTTTAGATATTAACTATACACTACTTCTTTCTTTATATTCATCACTACATATATCTTTAGATGATATATTATTTTGAATATATATTCCTTTTGAACTTCGGTTATTTTGGTTTTATATTCCTTTTGAACTTCAATTGTTTTGGATTAATATTCTTTTGAACTTATATTCTTTTACATCATATATTTCTAGTTTCTAAACCACTTAGATTTTAAACTGTAGAATCATATGAGATAACTTTTCTGCAATTTGTGCTTGGTGTTGTGCTGTCTCTGCAACCCCATCCATTGCAACTGCAATCTGATCTATACTGTTTAATATTTCTCCCGAACTATTGGATGTAGCTTCTATATTTGAAGTTATTGTTTGAGTAACATTTGCAATTTCATTCGTTGATGCATTTAACTCTTCAGACATTGCAGCTATGCTATTCGATAAATTACTTACATAGCTGGAATCATTATCATAATTAACCCCTGTATCTATCAATAACTGATAATCATCCTTAACCTGCCCATTAATAAAGTCTAGCAAATCCTTGGAATGAATCGTTAGGTTTGTAACTGCATCTTTTACATTTGAAACAACGTTTTGAATATTATTAACATCGCTTGTAGATTTTTCAGCTAGTGATCGTATCTCGTCAGCAACTACTGCAAATCCTCTTCCATGCTCACCTGCTCTCGCGGCCTCTATCGCTGCATTTAGCGCAAGAAGATTGGTACGATTCGCTATTTCAGCAATTGATTGTGTAAATCCTATAATTTCTTCCACAACCTTACTTTGCTCAATCGATTCTAAAATCATATCGTTTTTCTCTTTGCTTAACTGTTCCGCCAATTCCTTCGATTTGGCACCTCTATTTTTTATATCCATAGCTCTATTCTTAATCTTAAATGCTTCATCATTACTTTCGGTAGAATCAGAGGCTAATTGAGTTATGCCTGAATCTACTTGGATAACAGTTGCAGATAACTCTTCAGTAGTAACATTTATTTCTTGAATACTCCCTACAATAGAAGATACATTAGAATCAATTTGTGTAAAAGTACTTGACATCTCTTCTAGAGTTGCTGATAGTTCTTCACTTGAAGCAGAAACTTCCTGTGTTTGATCAGAAATAACCTTTACTAGATCTCTTAATTTTTCCCTTGCACTGTTAAGTGAATTCGACAAATTTGCTAGTTCATCTTGACCTTTCACATAAGTATTGAATGTAAAATCTCCTTCGCCAAGTGCCTTAGCAAATAAGAGCATCTG
>JAEWHR010000137.1 GCA_023387655.1 Bacillota bacterium | reverse complement strand
GAACGCTTCGGCGTTCGCACATTGTCATTGATAATCAAAAGATACAAAGAAATGTTAGTATGCCACGGTATACGCTCGTTATCACTGGTAAAAACCGGAAGATAATGAGCGATTAGGCATTTCTGTGCGAATTTTTGTTTGTTTAACTAGAAGTCTATATTTAGAATTGACCCCGTAAAATACGGGGCTCAATTGTCAAGAATTAAGGAGGAATTATCCTTGGCTGGAAGAGAATACCCATTAGAGAGAACAAGAAACATCGGTATCATGGCTCATATTGATGCTGGTAAGACAACTCTATCAGAGCGTATCTTATACTATACTGGTGTTAACTACAAAATCGGTGATACTCATGAAGGTACTGCAACCATGGACTGGATGGAGCAGGAACAGGAAAGAGGTATCACAATTACTTCAGCCGCTACAACATGTCACTGGACTTTAGAGCTTGAACATAAGAAAGCTCCTGGTGCATTAGAGCATCGTATCAACCTTATCGATACTCCAGGGCACGTTGACTTTACTGTCGAAGTAGAGCGTTCCTTACGTGTACTTGATAGTGCGGTTGGTGTATTTTGTGCTAAGGGTGGTGTAGAGCCACAGTCTGAAACCGTATGGCGTCAGGCAGATAAATACAACGTACCAAGAATGGCATTTGTTAATAAAATGGACATTTCTGGTGCAAACTTTTTTAACGTAGTAGGCATGATAAAGAACAGATTAGGTAAGAATGCAGTTCCAATTCAAATCCCAATCGGTAAAGAAGATACATTTAAAGGAATTATCGATCTTTTTGAGATGAAGGCTTATTATTATCTTGATGATAAGGGTGAGCAAATTGAAATCAAAGAGATTCCAGATGATATGAAGGATTTAGCTGATGAGTACAGAGCAGCAATGATCGAATCTATCTGTGAAACAGATGACGATTTAATTGAAGCTTACTTAGAAGGCAATGAGCCATCTATGGAAGCACTTAAAAAAGCTTTAAGAAAAGCTACAATTAGCGTTCAGATCATTCCTGTACTTTGCGGTTCCGCATATAGAAATAAAGGTGTTCAAAAGTTACTTGACGCTATTATCGAATACATGCCAGCTCCAACTGACATTGAAGATATTAAAGGTATTGACGAAGAAGGTAACGAAGTTCACAGAATTTCTTCTGACGATGAACCTTTTGCAGCTTTAGCATTCAAGATTATGGCTGACCCATTCGTTGGTAAGCTCGCATTCTTCCGTGTATACTCTGGTACATTGAACTCTGGTTCTTATGTACTCAATGCTACAAAGGGAAAGAAAGAGCGTGTTGGTCGTATCCTTCAGATGCATGCAAATAAGAGAGAAGACCTTGATAAGGTTTACTCCGGTGATATTGCAGCTGCTGTTGGTTTTAAGTTCACTTCAACTGGTGATACTATTTGTGATGAGAAGCATCCAGTAGTCCTTGAGTCTATGGAATTCCCAGAACCAGTTATCGACGTTGCTATTGAACCTAAAACAAAAGCAGGTCAGGATAAGATGGGTGAAGCTTTAGCAAAACTTGCTGAAGAAGATCCAACATTCCGTGTTCGTACCAATGAAGAAACAGGACAGACAATTATCGCAGGTATGGGTGAGCTTCACCTTGAGATTATTGTTGACCGTCTTCTTCGTGAGTTTAAAGTAGAAGCTAACGTAGGTGCACCTCAGGTTGCTTACAAGGAAGGCTTCACAAAAGAAGTTGATGTTGATAGCAAGTATGCAAAACAGTCCGGTGGTCGTGGTCAGTATGGTCACTGTAAAGTTAAGTTTAGCCCTATGGACGTTAACGGTGAGAAGACTTTCGAGTTCGTATCAACTGTAGTTGGTGGTGCTATTCCTAAGGAATACATTCCAGCTGTTCAGGCAGGTATTGAAGAAGCTATGAAGTGCGGTGTACTTGGTGGCTATCCAGTACTTGGTGTTCGTGCTAACTGCTATGACGGTTCTTACCATGAAGTTGACTCTAATGAAATGGCATTTAAGATTGCTGGTTCTATGGCATTTAAAGATGCGATGCATAAAGCAGGTCCAGTTTTATTAGAGCCTATCATGAGAGTAGAAGTTACAGTACCAGATGATTACATGGGTGATGTTATCGGTGATATCAGCTCCCGTCGTGGTCGTATCGAAGGTACAGAGGATAACAATGGATCTAAGGTTATTCGTGGATTCGTTCCATTATCCGAGATGTTTGGTTACTCCACAACACTTCGTTCTAAGACACAGGGTCGTGGTGCTTACTCCATGTTCTTCTCCACTTATGAGCCAGTTCCAAAGAACGTTCAGGAGAAGGTTCTCAGCAATAAAGGTAAGTAATTAAAGTTCGATGGGAGATGTACTTTCTTAGTACATTCTTCCATTGATATAAATATAAGCCAAGCGTATTTTTTTGTACTTGAAAATATTTTACTTTTGAAATATAATTAGGCTTATAAGGCGCTTTTTCTGCCAATGCAGAGAGCATAAATATCATTATGGCGAACGTCAGGTGATATTACGATCATAAAATATTTTACGCCCTTTGATGGGGCGGATTTAAAGGAGGACGTTTTAAAATGGCTAAAGCTAAGTTTGAAAGAAACAAACCACATTGTAATATCGGAACCATCGGTCACGTAGATCATGGTAAAACAACATTAACAGCTGCTATCACAAAGACACTTCATGACAGATTAGGTACTGGTGAAGCTGTAGCTTTCGATAAGATCGATAAAGCTCCAGAAGAAAGAGAAAGAGGTATTACAATTTCTACTTCTCACGTTGAGTACGAATCTAAGAAGAGACACTATGCACACGTTGACTGTCCAGGCCATGCTGACTATGTAAAGAACATGATCACTGGTGCTGCACAGATGGATGGTGCTATCCTTGTAGTTGCTGCTACTGATGGTGTTATGGCTCAGACTAAAGAGCATATCTTACTTTCCCGTCAGGTTGGTGTTCCATACATCGTTGTTTTCATGAACAAGTGTGATATGGTTGATGATCCAGAATTACTTGAATTAGTAGAGATGGAAATCAGAGAATTATTATCTGAGTACGAGTTCCCAGGCGATGATACTCCAATCATCCAGGGTTCTGCTCTTAAGGCTCTTGAAGATCCAAACAGCCAATGGGGTGACAAGATTCTTGAGTTATTCGATGCTGTAGATAGCTGGATTCCAGATCCACAGAGAGAGACAGATAAGCCTTTCTTAATGCCAGTTGAGGACGTATTCTCTATTACTGGACGTGGTACTGTTGCTACAGGCCGTGTTGAGCGTGGTGTTCTTCACGTATCTGAAGAAGTTGAAATCGTTGGTGTTAAGGAAGAGACTCGTAAGGTTGTTGTAACTGGTATCGAGATGTTCCGTAAGCTTCTTGATGAAGCTCAAGCTGGTGATAACATTGGTGCACTTTTACGTGGTGTTCAGAGAACAGATATCGAAAGAGGTCAGGTTCTTTGTAAGCCAGGTTCAATCAAATGCTACAAGAAATTCACAGCTCAGGTTTACGTATTAACAAAAGACGAAGGTGGACGTCATACTCCATTCTTCAATAACTATAGACCACAGTTCTACTTCAGAACAACTGACGTTACTGGTGTTTGTAACTTACCAGAAGGCGTAGAGATGTGTATGCCTGGAGATAACATCGAAATGACTATCGAATTAATTCACCCAATCGCTATGGAGCAGGGTCTTGGATTCGCTATTCGTGAAGGTGGACGTACTGTAGGTTCAGGTAAGGTTGCTACAATTATCGCTTAATCGATATTTCGTACAATATAACTGAATTATTATCCCGTAAATCCTTGTAATGAGGGTTTACGGGATTTTTTTAATTAATAGGAAACTACTCCGCGAGTAATCTCCTATTAATTAAAAAACTCTCCGAGGGATGCGCACTCCGCTGACGCTTCGGAGCGACAAAGTGGCATTGCCCTGAATTTGTTGATTCGCGGAGCTTAGAGTGGCGAAACCACGTTGTTTTGATTTCTTACTTTTATTAATTTCTAGAATAGAAAATGCTAGATAAATTTTCCACATTTGCTTTTTACAAGGAACTATGCTATACTATTACTATAATAAAATAAGAAAAAGAACCGTCGATTAAAAGAAGGGCTTTTAATATTCTACTGTAAAGTAGCTGTATGAAAAAGCACCTTCTTTTTTTTATATCGAGGGTAGAAAGGTGGTTACAGATTATGAACATGCAGAATAAAACAGTATTTCATGAGAAGTTTGGAAAAGGTATTATCGTCGATCTCAATCAAAACAAATTAGCCGTGCAATTTGACGCAGGAAAGAAAATATTTGTATATCCAGATGTATTTCGTCAGTTTTTAGTTCTTATGGAGAAAGATAGCAAGAGCTATGTTGACAGTATGTTGAAGGAAATGGATAAAAAAGAAGAAATTAATAATCGTTTGGCAAGAAAAATGGAACGACATAACCAACTAAAAGATAAACTAAAACTCCACCCGAGTTCACAAATAGTAATACGATTTTCCGATAATGTAAAATCTGAATTTCTCGAAGAACGAGTATTAAGTACAGGTTTAATACAAACAGGAAAGACAAAAGGAATGCCAGTTCGCCCATCAAGACTTCATCAGAACTCAGCTTGTATTTTGACAGAACGAAACGAAGATGAGGATGAATCTAGCCGTACTATTTTTGGTATTGCAATGGTTGAAGAAGATTTCTTAGGTACAGAGTGTAAAGATGGTAAAGTAACACTTCACTCAAAATATGTTTTATTATTACCTGATCATTTGCCTAAATTAAAATTTTGGAATTACTATAAGGATGAAAGATATCCAGATAAATTAGTTTGGAAATCGGGAGAGTTTAGATACTGCTCCAATCTTATATCTGCACAAATCTTAAAAGATATTATGGGTCTATCACTTGAAGAAGATACAGCAGCACTGGCGGAAGAATTCTATCACTATTTTTGTGATATTAACCAGATTGATGAGAATACACTCCCATTACCATCTGGTAAGTTATTAGAATAAGCTAGAGCTAAAAGGATGATGTGAATAAAAATTACTGTAAGGAGGTGTTTTACAATTACCTTCCAAACAATAAGCGGGGATAACGAAAGCAACCATAAGAAAGGAAATTACTTTCCTTGGTTTCTTTCGCTATCTCCGCATTTTATTTGGTCTATAAAGCCAGAAGTATAATGGCACTTACTTTAGTATATATAAGCTAATCAATTGGCCGATTTTTACGATATCACTTTGACCTGTAAATTCAAATTTCACTTTA
The DNA here is from genome assembly GCA_023387655.1 of Bacillota bacterium. Classification (GTDB taxonomy): domain Bacteria; phylum Bacillota; class Clostridia; order Lachnospirales; family Lachnospiraceae; genus Lachnoclostridium. The sequence continues at coordinate 20,554 of JAEWHR010000137.1, read as the reverse complement.
CCGATTCCGCTAAAATACATTTCTAATTCACTATCCATATCAAATACGCCTGCAGTTTCTATAGAATATGCTTGAATTTTTGAATAAGGTAAGCTGGTGAAATCCTTTTTCTTACCAGTCATACCCTGTACATTAACAGCAATAGCTCTTTTATCAGTAAACACAACAAAATCACGAATTCCCTTGTATGCATTAATCACGTTTTCTCCAGGAATTAATAATTGTGTAATCTCCTTTTCTACTTCACGATATGGAACTATTTTAAGTTTAAACACACTTCCATTAGTAAAATCAATCATAGAAACCTCCATTGTATTATATAGTTTTTTACTAACTATTCCAAACTAGCATAACATACTTACTAAATAATTACAAACTACAACTACGTCGTATTAAATATGCAAGTATTAATCAAATCTCTGAATGGTACTTGTATCTAATTTTATATGTACTCACGCTTTCTCACTTGTTGTATGGTATATTAAGAATGTTTTTTAATTAGAAAATTCACAATTCACACACAACCTCTCCATAAATTTTACACAGATTTTACTTACAATAATAAAGTAACGGAGTGCAGTGAAAATAAATAAGCTAGTTACTCTTAAGTCCGTAATAGAGAGGAGTGTTCGCGTGGTACTTAATGCTATGAGAAAGGGGGGATTGAATTGGAAGAACTTAAATTTCGTCACGAAACAAAACATTTAATTACTTATAGTGATTATTTAGCAATCCATTCTAGGCTGAAATCGCTGGCAAAACCAGATCCAAATGTTGGACCATCAGGAAAATATCGCATTCGTAGTATTTACTTTGATAATTATAACGATAAAGCGTTACGAGAAAAAATTGATGGCGTAAACCAGAGGGAGAAATTCCGAATCCGTTATTATAATGGAGATGCCTCCTTTATTAAATTGGAAAAGAAAAGTAAGTACAATGGATTAAGTAACAAAATAGCGACATCAATTACAAAAGAAGAAGTCAAACGTATATTAAATGGTGATTTTGAATTTTTAAAAGAAAGTAAAAAAGCACTTTTTGTAGAATTGTATGCAAAGATGAAAAATCAAATCTTACGACCCAAAGTGATTGTGGAATATGAAAGAGAACCATTTGTTTATGCAATTGGAAATGTAAGAGTTACTTTTGACATGAACATAAAAACTGGCTTGTATAGCAAAGAGTTTTTTCAACCCGATGTTCCACTACTAAATGCACAGGAAAACAATCTGATTGTTATGGAAGTAAAATATGATGAATTTATTCCAGATATAATGAAGCTTTGCATACAGGTGAATGAAAGGCAGAACAGTGCAATGTCAAAGTACGCCATTTGTAGACGATTTGGTTAAAAGAAATTTACATTCGAAGGAGAATAAAAATGTTATCTGTATTAAGTCAAACTATAACTTTTAAGGATATTTTTAAATCCAGCTTTGTTGAAAATATATCATCGTTTAGTATCCTAGATACTGCGATTGCTATGGTTTTATCGTTTGTTTTAGGGTTGTTTATTTTCTATGTTTATAAGAAGACATTTAATGGTGTTATGTATTCCACCAGTTTTGGTGTTTCCCTTATGGCAATGACACTAATTACTACCTTTGTGATTTTAGCGGTAACATCAAATGTTGTACTATCTCTTGGTATGGTGGGTGCGTTATCTATCGTGCGTTTTCGTGCAGCGATAAAAGAACCATTGGATATTTCCTTTTTATTCTGGGCAATTGCATCTGGAATTGTATTAGGTGCAGGTATGATTCCACTTGCAGTAATTGGATCAATACTAATTGGTATTATCATGATATTCTTTGTGAATAAGAAATCGAGTGATAACCCATATATAGTTGTACTTAACTGTAGTAATGATATCGCTGAAAAAGAAGCCACAGAAAAGATAAAGAACTATGTAAAAAAATATGTAGTAAAGTCCAAATCCGTATCTTCCTCCTGTATTGAGCTTACCGTAGAGGTTAGGCTAAAAGATATGAGTACAGAATTTATCAACCAATTATCAGCAACAGCAGGTGTGAATAGCGCTGTCTTAGTAAGCTACAATGGAGACTATATGTCATAAACAGTAACCAAGAGATAGATGTGTGTTTTTGGTACTTACTACAATACAAGATGAGGTTAAATATGAAGAAAGAAAGAATAGTTAATAAGCTTGCAATTGTAGGTATTATCCTTGCACTTGTCTTTTCCTTAGGCTTGGTATATGCACCTGATATTTTTTCAATAGAAAGCACTTCTGTTTCTCTTGGTTATGAAACCAAACTATTTGATAAATCAAAAGTTATGACCATCGATATCCAGATGCCAGAAGAGGAGTTCAATAGCATGCTTGAGAATGCGCTATCAGAGACTTACTACTCTTGTGATATCGTAATTAATGGTACTACGTTTCAAAATGTTGGTATAAGACCAAAAGGAAACACCAGTCTTACGCAAGTAGCTTCAGATGATACTACAGATCGATTTAGTTTTAAGGTAGAGTTTGATCACTACAACAGTAATCAAACATGCTATGGACTTGATAAGTTAGCACTTAATAATTTGATGTCTGATGCAACTTATATGAAGGAGTATCTATCCTATGATATTCTAAGCTATCTTGGTGTACCTTCTTCCCTTTACTCCTATGCCAGTATCACGGTGAATGGAGAACCTTGGGGACTCTATCTTGCACTTGAAGCTGTTGAGGAATCATTTGCACTTCGCAATTTCGGAAACAGTTATGGGCAGCTCTATAAGCCAGACTCATACGGAGTAGGGGCAATGGGAAATGATAATGAAAATAAGCAGGAGATCATAAACCAAGGCGGATTTCCAAATAGAAATCGAAACGACAACAATACAGGAAATATCACAAACAATAATGGAACCATAGGAGGCAATGGAACCATAGGGGATAATGGTATTACAGGTAATAATGGAACCATAGAGGATAATGGTATTATAGGTAATAATGGATCTTCGGATAATAATGGAACCACAGGAAATAATGGAACCACAGGAAATAATGGAACCACAGGGAATAGTGAAACTCAAGGAAATAATGCGAACATAGAAAATCGTCCTAACCAAGGAATGTTACCGGATTTTGGTGGGATGGGGCAGAAAGGCGGTATGAATAAAACCTCAGATTCTGATCTGATCTATATTGACGATGATATAGATAGTTATAGTACTATTTTTGATTCTGCACTGTTCGATACTACAAAGGCTGATAAAAATCGTGTTATTACTGCTTTGAAGAATATTAATGAAGGAAATGACTTGGAATCCTATATGGATGTTGATGCCATGCTACGTTATATTGCCGCAAATGTTTTCTTAGTGAATGACGATAGTTATTTTGCTACTATGGCACATAATTATTATCTCTATGAAAGCAATGGAAAATTATCGATGATTCCTTGGGATTACAACTTGGCTTTTGGCGGTTTTCAAGGAAGTAATGCCACTGATTTAGTGAATCGTGCTATTGATACTGTCGTTTCTGGCACCACTTTAGAGAACAGGCCAATGATAGGAAAAGTATTAGAAGTGGAAGAATATAAGGAGCAATATCATGCTTATTTAGATGAGTTAATTTCTGGTTATTTTGAAAGTGGACAATTTGAAGAAACAGTATCTTCCATAAGATTATTAATCGATGACTATGTAAAGAATGATGCTACAGCTTTTTATACCTATGATGAGTATGTAACTGCGAATGAAAATTTACTAGCTTTTTGTAAATTAAGAGCACAAAGCATTCGAGGTCAATTAGATGGAACAATCCCTTCCACTGAGGAAGAACAACAAAACTCAGATGCCTTAATTGACGCTTCCTCTGTATCAATTACTGCGATGGGGACTCAAGGCGGAGATAAAGGCGGAAACAAAGGTGGATTTGGTAATAGTGAAAATGGAGCAAACCAGATGATCCCACCAAGTGGAAATGAAAATGGAGCAAACCAGATGACCCCACCAAGTGGAAATGAAAATGGAACAAACCAGATGACCCCACCTAATATGGGAGAGAATAATGGAAATCAGATGGTGCCACCAGATCGAAACAACGATATGATGTGGGGGAATGAGCAGGGAAAACAAAATCCTTTTGATATGAGTAATGGCGGACAAACACAAGCCAATCAAGGTTTTAACCCTCAAAATATAATGATCCTTCTTAGTTGTCTTGGTGTAATGATAGTTGCAACCGTTGTAGTTATTTACTATAAACGACGCAAATTCCACACTTAATAGAAATAATAGCATAGTAATATAAATGAATCATTCTTAAAAAAGATAAACTATCGGATACCCTTCTTATATGATAAAGGCAGAAACGATTTTCATAAATTGAAATCGAGTTCTGCCTTTTTTCTTCATTCAGTATGATATTTACAAATGTTTCAATGATCTTCCATGGATTCAGTTGCATGGAAAATTATCACATGTTATAATTAATTATCAAATAATATGACATAAAGTCGTATTTTGTTAGTACAAGAAAACAGTAATTTCTTATAAATATATTATAAAATATATGAAATGGTATGAGTTTTTATATAGAGGTTGGGTATTACAAAAATTTTTTTTAGGGCTGGGATAAAATTAGGGGGTAGGGGGAGTATTTTATATGAAACTTAGAAGCCTATCAAGTCGTAGAGGCTATTACGATGATCATTACACACGAAATAAAAGAATGATTCGTATTTTCATGATATTAGGAATTGGGATTATTATGGTAGTCGTATTTTTAATGTCATTAAAAGGGATACTTCTTTCAGAGGCAGAAACAAAGCTATTAGATTATACAAAACTAAGTGCGGATTATATTAAAACAAGCGAAGCTGGAAAACAATTTGTGGAAGAAAATTGGGTATCGGGTGAATTTACAATCATATCCGGTGCAAAAAAAACATCTTATTTTCACGGAAAAGCACATAGCTATGTGGTAACGATAGAGGGAGAAGTATTAGGAGCATTATCAGAGCCTGGGCTGGATATCTTATCAACTTATGGGAACGCAGTAATTGATAGTGTAGAGACATGGGGTGATACAGATGTTTATCAGCAGGTTAAGGAGAAGAAAGGTTTTGTTGAACTCATTAAGTTAGATGACGGGGAGAGGTATTATATTGCAACGATAGCACCGAGTTGGTTAGAAGGTGGATACGTCATAAGTTTTGTTCCATATCAAGAGATTTATCAAGAAATATTATCAGTTTTAAAGATAGCAATTGTAATTGTATTTTTCTCAATCATAGCGATTATCTTAGCGTTTTCTTATAGTATTTTGCATAGGAACAGAATGAAGAAACAACGAACCAATATGGGAGATGTGGACAAGATTACAGGACTTTTAAACCCACACCTCCATAAAAATAAGGTAAGAGAAAAAGTATTAAAGGGAAAAGGAAGATACGCTTATGTAAGTTTTACCATAGAAAAATTCGATCTTATCTATGAGCTATCTGGAAAAGAATATTGTGATAAATTATTAAAACAGATTGCAAATAAGATTCAAACCAAGTTATCAGAAGGTGAACTTTTTACTCGTTATCAATATGATGAGTTTGGTATGTTACTTGAGTATCAGGGAGAACTTAATCTTCGAAAGCGTTTGGTTAAGTTACTAAAGTTTGCAGGAGACTTACCATTAGAAGATAATAATTTTTGTACTATTACCTTTCAGTGTGGTGTATGCGAGATGAAAAAGGGGATGGATGTAAAAGATCTCATTCAATATGCTAGACAGGTTAGAAATAATGGGGTTAAAGGATATACAACTAATATTGAATTTTATAGTGAGACAAAAGAAAAAGAGAAAACACCTAATTTAGAAGATATCACAAATGCTCTTATACAAAATGAATTTCTAGTTTTTCTACAACCAATATTACAACTAAATACAAACAAAATAGTAGGTGCAGAAGCTTTAGCACGTTGGAATCATAAAGAAAACGGGATACTTCAACCAAATGTATTTCTTCCTATGCTTGAAGAGGATGGCTCAATTGTTAAGCTTGATATGTATGTATTAGAGGAAGTATGTGAATATCTAAAAGACTGGATGGGGAAGGGAAAAAAGGTTGTACCAATCTCAGTGAATTTATCTGGAAAACACCTAAATCGTCCGAATTTTCTTAAGGAGCTTGTAGAGATTGTAGATTATTATAAGATACCTCATGAGCTTTTAGAGTTTGAATTTTCAGAAGCCACGCTTTATGAATCTTTAGAGCTGATGAAGAGTACAATACTAAGATTAAGAGAATTAGGGTTTCATATTGCTATTGATAAATTCGGTGCTGGATTTCCGTCATTACAACTATTAAAGGAATTACCCATTCATGTGTTAAAGGTTGATAAGAAATTGTTGATGGATTTAGAAGATTCGGAATTTTCTAATCAAGAAAAAACAATTGTAATGCATATCCTCTCCTTCGCAAAAGCAAGAAATCTTACTGTGGTTGCAGAAGGAGTGGAAACGAAGGAACAACAAGATATACTCATAGATCAACAATGTGATAGGGTGCAAGGGTTTTATTATCAAAAACCTATGCCATCGGAGGAATTTGAACAATTATTATAATCTTCCAAAGCGTAAACTATAATGTATATATCCTTCATAAAAAATGATACTAAAAAATCGTGTTAACACAATAGCGCCCAAGATAACAACTGGTATGTTTCGATAAAGAAAATAGCTACTTTGAATGGTACCTTGTTGCTGCCATAAAAATAAAAAGAAACAAGTCAATAGAAAGGACATTGAGTTACTTTGGTACTTTACCCTAGAATATTGATATTTTTTCTTAAGTTGTGGTAGTAGAGGAGTATCCGTTTCCTTATTTTTGGCAAAAATAGGAGATAAGGTACGTGATTTTTTGGGATCATCATTAACTTCATCATATGCAGAAGGTTTTAGTATTCTTTGATCTTTTGCATGCAATTTACTTTTATCCGTAAATAAAAAATGAAATACAGCAGGTAAAATATTATGTAGCAGTAATATATATAATGCTGGACTTTTGTCAAGCCCTGTAATGGCAGTAGGAACAAAGTATAGTATTAATAGGAGGGTAGCGGTATGTTTTGCTATTAATAACGCTCGGTAATTACTAACCATACGAATTTCATGATTCATTATTTTTCGTTCTTTTAATGTTTTACTTGTATTCATAGACACCTCAAAGTTTACCTATTTTTATTCAATCATATCATCAAATGAATAAAATACAAAGAAAAAGTAGTCACCTTTTTTAGAAAATTGCCGATATAATAAACATGTTGTAAAAAAGAAATAACTACCCAAGGTAAACTCCCAGGAAGAACAAATCCAGAACGAGGTATATAACACCTGAAATCATGTAAAAATAATAAAAAAGTATCGGATTTAGCTATATAAAATGCTATTTTTATGCAATTCAAAAGAAAATGTTAAAAATTATCGTAATATGATGATTTTAGGAAATGTTTTGAAAATTTCCTTTGAAAATTTTCTGAAACACGTTTATAATATAATAGAGTACGTTTAGATTTGAGTTAATCGATAGAGAATAAGATAGAATATCTATTTTGGTGGATTTTTGAAAGGAGAATTACAATGTTGGGTTGCGACATCGGAATCGATTTGGGAACAGCTAGTGTTCTGGTATATATTAAAGGTAAAGGCGTTGTCTTAAAGGAGCCTTCAGTAGTTGCCTTTGACCGAGATACAAATAAAATAAAAGCAATCGGAGAAGAAGCTAGACTGATGCTTGGTAGAACACCTGGAAATATCGTTGCGGTACGTCCATTACGTCAGGGTGTTATCTCCGATTACACTGTAACTGAGAAAATGTTAAAATACTTTATTCAGAAAGCAGTTGGTAAGCAACGTTTCCGTAAGCCAATTATCAGCGTTTGTGTACCAAGTGGAGTAACAGAAGTAGAGAAGAAGGCAGTAGAAGATGCAACTTATCAGGCAGGAGCAAGAGATGTTGCAATTATTGAGGAGCCTATCGCTGCAGCAATTGGTGCTGGTATTGATATCTCAAGACCATGTGGAAATATGATTGTGGATATCGGTGGTGGTACAACAGATATCGCTGTTATCTCCTTAGGAGGAACTGTTGTTTCTACCTCTATTAAGATTGCAGGCGATGACTTTGATGAAGCAATCGTTCGTTATATGCGTAAAAAGCATAATTTATTAATTGGTGAAAGAACTGCAGAAGATATTAAGATAAAGATTGGTTCTGCTTATCGCAGACCAGAAGTTGTAGCTATGGATGTTAGAGGACGTAACCTTGTTACAGGCCTTCCAAAAACAATCTCTGTTACTTCGGAAGAAACAGAGGAAGCTTTAAAAGAAACTACTTCTCAGATTGTAGAAGCAGTTCATAGTGTATTAGAAAAAACTCCACCGGAATTAGCTGCTGATATCGCAGATCGTGGTATTGTATTAACAGGTGGTGGTTGTCTATTATATGGTTTAGAAGAATTAATCGAAGAAAAAACAGGTATTACAACAATGACAGCAGAAGATCCAATGACAGCAGTTGCGATTGGTACTGGTAAATACGTTGAATTTTTAAGTGGTAGAAAAGACTGATCATAAGAAAAGCTTAGCTTCACTAAATACAAGGAATGGACAAATTCATAGACAAGGATGTCATGACATAATATCAAGACAAAAACAACATAACAAAAGTGTAATAGCAAGGATGTCATGATAAGATGTCATAAAGGAGAATGAAATGGTTAGAGGCCTATATACTGGTTGGACAGGTATGGAAAATGAACAAAAACGTCTTGATATCATATCAAACAACTTAGCGAATTCTGCTACTGTTGGATATAAAAAGGAAGGCGTCACAAATCAATCCTTTGATGATGTTCTGACGTTAAAAATTCGAGATGAATCTGAGAATTTTACCGATAAAAAAATAGGTAAAATGACACTTGGAGTGAAGCTTGGTGAAATCTATACTGATTATACACAAGGTTCTTTAAGAGAAACTGGTAATACTTTTGATTTGGCAATCGAAGGTTCGGGCTTTTTTAAGATGGAAGTAACGGACCGAGATGGGAATGTGAAAGAACGTTATACTAGAGCTGGTCAGTTCTTAATGGACAAAGAAGGCTATATTGTTGATGTGAATGGAAATCATCTCATGAGTGAAGGGGGAAACCTTCAAGTGCCAACCAATGCTAGTCAAATTGTCATTGATTTAGAGGGCAATGTATTTGCAGATGGTGCGCAAGTGGACAAGTTAGTCGTAACAGACTTTGAGGATTATGATTATCTAAAAAAATTTGGCGAGACGATGTATGAAGCGGTAGATGGTTCAGTAGAAAAAGACACAACAGCTGGAATCCGTCAGGGATACACAGAACAGTCAAATGTTAATGTTGTGAGTGAAATGGTAAACATGATTGCAATTACAAGAGCTTATGAAGCAAATCAGAAAGTAATTCAATCCATAGATGGTACTTTAGAATTAGCCGCAAATTCAATAGGTAAAATCTAATTCTTAGTAATTCGTAAATAAAGTCTGTTACGTTAAGATAATATACTTGCACGGGAGTTAGTGTGAAAATTTAAAAATTTTCACACTCGAATTAGTGCTGTCGCACAATTTCACAGGTTTGCGACAGAATGGAGGATATTTATGATGAGAGCACTTTGGACTGGGGCTTCAGGAATGATTTCTCAGCAAACAAGTCTAGATACAATCTCAAATAATTTTGCAAATGTTAATACAGCTGGATATAAAAAGGAGACTGCACAATTTTCATCTTTGTTATATTCTAAAATACAGAGCAAAGTTACCGATAGTGAAGGAAATCAAAAGCCTGTTATCGGGCAGGTTGGTTCTGGTGTCAGAGTTACGGGTATTGTATCCTCCTTTACTCAAGGGACCTTACAAGAAAGTAGCAATGATTGGGATCTTGCGATTGAAGGAAATGGTTTATTTTCCGTACGTGATTCCGATGGAAACACTGCATATACAAGAAATGGATCATTTCGTATAGCGATGGGTACAGAAGGAGTTACATTAGCTTCCGCCGATGGATATCCGGTATTAAGCACAAATGGTCAACCTATAGTATTTAATAAAGACTGGGACATCACGAAAGTTACCATGGATGAGTATGGGAATTTGATGTATCCAGATGAAAATAATGTTGCAATGCGTACCGGAATCCAAATAGGACTTACTCAGTTTGTTAATCCTACTGGTTTAGAGAAGGCTGGAGGAAGTTTATTTTACGAAACCGAAGCATCCGGAGCGCCTATTAAAGAAATAGAGAATACGAATTTAAAACAAAGTAAGATTCATACAGGATATATCGAGGGATCGAATGTACAGACTGCAGATGAAATTGTGAATTTAATTGTAACGCAAAGAGCCTATGAGATGAATTCCAAAACAATTGCAGCGGTAGACGAGATGTTACAGCAAGCGAATAACTTACGTCGTTAAATGGTTTAACCATTAGGCAGAGTTTTAGTCATACGGTAGGATTTTAGCCATAGGTCATAATTTAAGTCTTTGGCATAATTACCATCTACGGTATAATTTTCGCCTTCGGCATAATTTCCGCCTTCGGCAGAAAGGAAGAAACAGATGAGTATTTCCATTGGAAATGATGCAATGTTTCAGACATTGACCCAAACTGCACAAAGCACATCAAAAACAGCGAAGTTAGAAAATAACCTTGCGAAAGATATTAAGACTGCAACCGATGAGGAACTGATGGAGTCCTGTAAGAGCTTTGAAACTTATTTAGTGGAGCAAGTTATCAAACAAGTAAAGAATACTCTTGCTAAGAGTGAAGAGGATGAAAATGAATATATGTCCTATTTTGGTGACATGTTATATCAAAGCTATGCAAAGGACATCACAGAATCCGGTCAATTAGGCATTGCAAAGCAGCTTTATGAGGCAATGAAGAGAGATCAGAATACTTGATTAAAGTTTTAAAATAAACAGGATTTATATATGAGTAAATGGAAGCCTCATTGGCAGAGACATCAATGTTTTTTGATGTCTTTACTAATGAGGCTATTTAAGCATTTTAGGTCATAGTGAGAGAGGAAAAGTATGGCAGAAGAGTTAAAAGGATATGTGGAGAGAATTGTATATCGAAATGCTGAAAATGGTTATACTGTATTAAGTCTCTCTGCGGAGGAAGATGAAGTAACCTGCGTTGGAACATTTTCTTTTGTCAATGAAGGAGAATATCTTGCTTTAACCGGTAGCTATACTGCACATCCGTTGTATGGAGAGCAATTTCAGGTAAGTTCTTATGAAATGAAAGAGCCAGAAGACTTGTTGTCAATTGAACGCTACTTAGGCTCTGGTGCCATTAAGGGAATTGGAACAGCGTTAGCTGCCCGTATCGTTCGTAGATTTAAAGAAAAGACATTTGTGATTATCGAAGAAGAACCAGAACGTCTTGCGGAAGTAAAGGGAATCAGCGATAAGATGGCAAGAGAGATTTATCGGCAGTTTTCAGAAAAGAGAGAGATGAGAAGCGCTATGCTGTTTCTTCAACAATATGGTATCTCTTTAAATCTTGCAGTCAAAATCTACAAGCAGTATGGAGAGCGTATGTATGAGATTATACGTGAGAATCCATATCGGCTAGCCGAAGATATCAGTGGTGTAGGCTTTAAGATTGCAGATGAAATCGCTTCAAAGATAGGAATTCGTACTGACTCTGATTATCGTGTAAGAGCGGGCATTCTTTATACCTTATTGCTTGCGACTGGGAACGGTCATGTGTATCTACCAATGCATAGTTTAGTGGGTAAAACTTGTGAGATGCTTATGGTGGAAGCGGATACGGTAAAGAGACATATTACCTCACTTGCATTTGAAAAAAAGCTGGTAATAAAAGATGCAGGAGAAGAACAGCATGTATATAGCACTACTTTTTATTATATGGAATTGAATGTAGCTAATATGCTTTATGATCTTAGTATCTCCTATGATATCTCCCCGGCACAAATTGAAACTAGACTAGCAAAGATTGAACAGGAAACGAATTTAGAGCTAGATGAAATGCAGCGTTATGCCGTGATGGAAGCGGTTCGTAGTGGATTGCTGATCATAACAGGTGGTCCTGGTACTGGTAAGACAACTACGATTAATACAATACTTCGTTTCTTTGAAGCTGAAGGGATGGATATGATACTGGCGGCACCTACTGGACGTGCTGCAAAGCGTATGAAAGAAACCACCGGTTACGAAGCTAGCACGATACATCGCTTATTGGAACTTACCAAAGGAGCAGATGATAAGGATGGTAGGATGAGCTTTGAACGTAACGAGCTAAATCCGCTAGAGGCAGATGTGATTATCATCGATGAGATGTCAATGGTTGATATCTCCTTAATGCATTCTCTATTAAAAGCAATAACGGTTGGGACCAGAGTAATTTTAGTTGGTGACGTGAATCAGTTACCAAGTGTTGGACCTGGGAATGTTCTACGAGACATGATTGAATCAAAAACCTTTCCAGTTGTTATGCTAAAGAAAATATTTAGACAGGCTTCCGAAAGTGATATTATTGTAAATGCCCATAAGATTAATTCTGGTGAACATATTACCTTGGATAATAAGAGTAAGGATTTCTTTTTACTAAAAAGAGATGATGTTAATGTAATTATTAGCGTGATTATTTCACTTGTGCGTGACAAGATGCCAAAGTATGTAAATGCCTCTATACACGATATTCAAGTACTTACTCCGATGCGAAAAGGTGAACTTGGTGTAGAACGTTTAAATCAAGTGCTACAACAGTATCTAAATCCTTCCTCTCAGGAGAAGAAGGAAAAGGAACATTCAGGGGGCATCTTTCGCGAAGGAGATAAGGTCATGCAGGTGAAGAATAATTATCAAATCACTTGGGAGACCAAAAGTCGTTATGGCATCACTATTGATAGTGGAACCGGTGTATTTAATGGTGATACAGGAGTAATCAAAGAAATCAATCTATTCGCAGAAGAATTAACAGTAGAGTTTGATGAGGGAAGAATAGTGACCTATCCATTTAGTCAACTGGATGAATTAGAATTAGCTTATGCAGTAACAATACACAAGTCGCAAGGTAGTGAATACCCAGCGGTTGTTCTTCCTATTTATAGTGGACCTAGGATGCTATTTAACCGCAATCTATTATATACAGCTGTTACTAGAGCAAAGCAATGTGTTACCATTGTCGGTAGTGAGTATATGGTACAGGCAATGATTGATAATGAAAGTGAATTAAAACGTTATTCGGGTTTAAAGACTCGAATTATAGAAAGAAGCAATATAATGAATTTATCTTCCCAAGATAAATCAATTGAAGATTAAATTATTTGAAGATTAAATTATTTGAAGATTAAATTATTTGAAGATTAAATATTTTAAGATTAAATCTTTTATAGATTAAATCTTTACTCTGTTTAAGTTATTTTTAAAAAAGTGATGCATCTAATAGTTTCATAGTGTATAATAATTCTAATGATGATAGGAATTGACAAATGTCAATTGACATAGGACAATTAATCGCTTCATCTAATTAAGCACAACAGATGCAATAATGTATCAGGAGGGGTTCCTTATGAATAAGACCACATTAGTAATTATGGCAGCAGGTATTGGTAGCCGTTACGGAGGAGGAATTAAGCAGCTTGAGAAAGTTGGACCAAGCGGCGAGATAATTATGGATTACTCTATCTACGATGCGATAGAAGCAGGATTTAATAAAGTTGTATTTATTATCCGTCATGACCTAGAGAAAGATTTTAAAGAGATCATCGGAAATCGCATTGAAAAGCAGATTGAAGTAGAGTATGTATATCAGGAGCTTGATAAACTTCCAGCTGGATTTACAAAGCCAGAAGATCGTACAAAACCATGGGGTACCGGTCAAGCTGTATTATGCTGCAAAGGTATTGTAAATGAGCCATTTGCGGTAATTAACGCTGACGACTACTATGGAAAAGAAGCTTTTGTGAAAGTACAGAAATTCTTAAGTAATGTCGATACGAATAGCGCTGAGAATGAATTTTGCATGGCAGGCTTTGTTCTTGGTAATACCTTAAGTGATAATGGTATTGTAACAAGAGGTGTATGTAATGTAGATGAATCCGGTTACTTATCCCATGTAGAAGAAACCTTCGGGATTGAGAAACAGGGTGATGTAGCATTAGGGAAAGACGGTAGCGGTAATCCTGTCACTATTTCATTAGATAGTTCCGTATCTATGAATATGTGGGGATTTACACCAAACTTCCTACAAGAGTTAGAAAATGGATTTGCTACATTCTTAAGTAATTTGGATGAAAATAGTTTAAAAGCAGAATACCTATTGCCAAATGTAGTGGGTAAGATGGTGGCAGAAAATAGAGCAAAAGTAAAGGTATTAAGAACCAATGATAAATGGTTTGGAGTAACTTATAAAGAAGATAAGCAATCAGTAGTAGACTCCATTCTTGAATTAGTTGCACAGGGTAAGTATCCAAACAAATTGTTTTAGTGAAAGATAGAAGGTGAAAACCTCGTGTGGAGAATGGTTGGAAAACAATTATTGGATGCTATTTATCCAAAGCGATGTCCGATTTGCACTGAGATATTAGTTCCAAAGGAACGAAAGATTTGCAGTATTTGCAGTGAGGAACTTCCTGTACTTATGGAACCTCGCTGCAAAAAATGCAGTAAACCAGTCTTGGTTGAAGAACAGGAGTATTGTTTTGATTGTATTAAGAAAGAACATCATTATTCTAGAGGATTTGCTTGTTTTCTTTATAATAAAAAATTAAAAAAGTCATTAAGCGAGTTTAAGTATCACGCAAAGAAAGAATATGCAGAATTTTATGTAGCGGCCATGGTATCAATCCTAGGTGATTGGATTCATAAAACGAATGCAGAGGTGTTAATTCCGGTTCCTTTACATAAAAATAAATATAAGCGTAGAGGATTTAATCAAGCGCAGTTATTAGCAGAAGGATTATCAAAGGCACTTTCTATTCCTGTGGATACCAAACTTTTGGTACGAACAACGGACACGGTACCACAAAAAAAGCTTGATAATAAAGAACGAATGAGAAATCTGGAGATGGCATTCTCTATTTCAACAAATGGTAAAAAGTCAGAGGAGTTGTTCCCATACAAACGTGTGATATTAGTAGATGATATCTACACGACAGGGAGTACCATCGAAGCCTGTACAAATGTATTACAAAGGGCTGGATGTTTTGAAGTATTCTTTGTTACGGTTTGTATAGGAAGCGGATTCTGAGAAAGGGGTTAACATGGACGTAAGAAATTGTAGAAGCTGTGGGAAATTATTTAATTATTTAGGTGGAAATCCACTTTGCACTTCCTGTTTGCGTGATTTAGACAAAAAATTTGAAGTTGTAAAAAACTACATTTACGATAATCCACATGCAAGTATACAAGAAGTGGCAGAAGAAAATGATGTAACAGTACAACAACTTAGACAATGGGTACGTGAAGAACGTCTAACATTTTCTGAGGATTCCTTAGTTGGACTCGAATGTGAAAGTTGTGGTACTATGATACGTACTGGACGTTTTTGTAGTGTTTGCAAAGAAAAGTTAGCAAATACCCTTGGTAGTGCATATAAAAAGGAAGATCCAAAAGAACTAAAGGATTTTCGTGACCGCGCTAAGATGCGTTTCTTAGATTAATAGCCCTTCCACGGGGATAAAAAGGCTCTGTTTTTTCGTTTTCTATCTATATAAACACAAAACCGCTAGGTATGCACTTCATTATTGAGGCAACTAGCGGTTTTATTTTAATATAATTTTAAATACTGCCTAAAATTATATGAACCTTAATTTTTTATGTTTACGTTATTAATTTTATTAATCTTACTTCATTATATTAAAATTACTTCATTATAATAATCTTACTTCATTATAATTTTTGAATACCATTATCTAATATCTTAATTCTATTTTCTTTCATTAAGCGACCAATTGCACGCTTAAAGGCATTTTTACTAAGGTTAAATTCTTTCTTAATATCTTCTGGCTCAGATTTGTCATGGAAAGGAAGAAAACCACCAGCCGCTGTTAGTTTTTCATAAATAAGTTCTGAGTCACTATCAAGCTGTATATAAGTTTTTTCACGTAAGCTTAAATCAAGTTTTCCATCTGCATGTACCATAGTTACACGTGCAGTAATGGTTTGACCTGGTGTTACATTTACATGTAGTTCCTTATTCGGAATGAGACCAGAATATTTATTATCAACAGCAACAAATGCGCCAAAGGCTGGAATGATTTCGTACACCATACCAGTAACTTTATCATCCTTTTGATAAGGAGAGTTCGTTTGTAACAAGTCATAAATCTTCATTGTTGCACAAAGTCGCTTACTTTTATCAATATAAAGACTTACTAAAACTTCTTCTTGTGCAGTTACAGGATGTGTTTGTTCCTTAAATGGTAAGAATAAATCTTTCGCAATTCCCCAATCTAAGAAGGCACCAATAGAAGTAACCTCTTTGACTTTTAATAAAGCAATCTCTTTTAAGGTAAGCTTTGGAGTGATAAGAGTTGCTATGGGACGATCTTCTGAATCTTTATATACAAAAACAGAGAGTTCATCTCCTACCTTTGTTCCTGCTTCTAGTTGGTTTTTTGGAAGCAGAATTGTATCTTCTTTTTTAGTATCTGAATTATCTGCTAAATAAACACCGAAATCCGTCGTTTTTACAACGGTGAGTGTTTGAATTTTTCCTAATTGAATCATAGTAATTCCTTTCTATACTGCATTGCCATAAAAGGCAACAGTCACATAGGGTTGTCCATCCTTATCGGATAGTACAACGGTAATACAGTCCTTAGTTTTTGAAATGTTTGGATATATCATATCTCCCAAAAGGGCTGATTTTCGATAATCTGCTCTCATTTGTGTAACTTTAAAATTCTCATCGACATAATCGGTAGCCATTCGGATATACTGAGCATTGTTTACATGATTTAAAACATCAATAAAGGATGGCATTACAACAAATGGAGGTAATGGGGTTAATTCACCAGGAATCTTAATTTTACGATCGGCATACTCCATTGGATAAGCAGGCTCATTTTGATATGCCTGATAATCTTCATCTGTAATCTTAACGGGACGATTTAGATTTGTATCCATGAGAACCCAAATAGAATTTGCCACCGCAGCAACTTCTTTTTTCTCATCATAAAGAATAAAATTACGGTATCCATACATTCCTTTACGGTCATATGGCCAAGTACCGATGGTAATAGTTTCACCTATAGTAGGATAACGATTTATTATTAGCTGCCAGGAGCTCATAATCCATACACGGGAACGCTTTGTTAATTCCGAAATTCCAACACCTAAAGAATCGGATTGAAAATTAGAGCAATCTTGAAAATAATTGATTATGGATGACACATTCATAGTTTTATTATGGTCAACCTCGCTATATCTTACTCTGCTGTCAAAACAATACATAAGTAAAGCCTCCACTGAACACGATTAACCCCATTATATCACGATTCTTCTAAAAATAACAAGAGTGGAGAAATCAACTTCCGATCTTCTAAAAATAACAAGAGTATAGAAATCAACTTCCGATAAGAATTAAATTGTGATATAATAGCCCTAACAAGTTTAGTCAATGGCATAAAAAATGCTGAAGTTATGGTATAATAATGAAAGAGAGTTTATCGTTCATAATATTATGAATATACCCATCAGAACAGGAATGAAAATCAGGAGGTAAAGGATGAATTACGTTAGAAGAATAAATATAGTATTCCTGTGTA
Source organism: Bacillota bacterium (assembly GCA_023387655.1). GTDB lineage: Bacteria > Bacillota > Clostridia > Lachnospirales > Lachnospiraceae > Lachnoclostridium. The sequence goes on along the minus strand of JAEWHR010000137.1, from coordinate 2,754 downwards.
CCGTAGCCACTATATTTGTTTCAAGCTTGATATCTTTTAGAGAGTTTACATCAAATGGCGCTGTATTGTTATTAATATCTCAGGCAATTATAGCAGGTCCTTCCATTGTATTTCTTATTATAGAGAGTAGAAGGCTAAAGAGTTTACAAGATGGAATGGGGATTACTTATCAGTCGAGTAGTTCTTTTGATAACTCTAGGGAACATAATAGCCAAGAAGATAAAAGAAGCATACGTGAACAGCTTTGTTTTCAAAAGGTATCTTTATCGAATGTATTCTGGTTAATACTATTTACAATTTGTATTACACCTGCAATAAATTTTGTAAATGCAATCTCTCGAATGTTCTCTGTAGCGGCAATCAATGATACGATGTTAAATATCACGCAGAATAATTCTTATTTATTTGCATTGTTTTGTGTAGCTTTCGTACCTTGTGTTATGGAGGAAATCGTTTATCGAGGTTTATTTTATCAAGGGTATCGTAGAGTGAATCCTTTAGGAGCAGCTTTTTTATCGGCCTTCCTATTTGGAGTTTTGCATGGTAACTTGAATCAGTTTTGCTATGCATTTGTTATGGGAATTATCTTTGCATTTGTAATAGAAGCAACAGATTCGATTCTTTCCACGATGATTATTCACTTTATCATGAATGGTTGGTCGATAACCTTACTTTATGCTATTCCAAGATTATTTGAGTACTTAAAGAACATGGCAAATGAAGCAATTGCAAGCGGAGATCTTGAACTCGCAAATTCAATTACGAGAATACTAGGAACAGACAACTTTGATTTTAACCAAGTATTTCAAGAAAGCGCTAATACAGTACTAACAGATATGACTCTAGTTGATATCGTTAGAACCTATGGACTTACTGCTTTGTTAGGTGGAATATTAGCTTTTTTAATTTACCGTAAGATAGCTAAAAATACCGGTAGATATGAATATATTAAGGGTTTATTTTCTAAGGATAAGAGTAATGTAAGTTATACAATGAATTCTAGTAAAACAATGAATGCTAGTACAATGAATACTAGTAATACAATGAATCCTAGTAATACATTAGAAGGGAATTATCATAGATATGGATATGGGTATAAAGGCGAAGGGAAAGTAAATGCTGGTGCCTTATTTACTCTCCCTCTTTGGATTGCAATCGCAATCTGCGTCTTTAACTTAGTAATGGGTGAACTTATTCTTCAGGGTATCATTTAACATTTAACGTCAATGCTTTGCCCGAGGTTTGGAGTTACGGATTGCTCCATTAACTTAGTCATATTTTCACCCATTTGTTTTATAGAACTTAGATTCATTGATAACACAGCAGTGTTAACCTGAGTCATAAGGTTTGCCTGGCTACTCGCCATGGATAAAGCAGCGATATCCATAGATATACCACCTTTCTGTGTTTGTACACACGAGTTACATCGACATATTAGATAGGAAACTTTAGCGAAAAATTGCTTATTATAGTATTGAAAAGGAGAATTTATTATGAATAAAACAATTCATGACCTGGCCATTATTGGTTCAGGACCAGCAGGTTTAACTGCAAGTATTTATGCTCAAAGAGCAGAGTTGAGTACCATAGTGATTGAAAAAGAACCAATGAGTGGTGGCCAAATCATCAATACGTATGAAGTGGATAACTATCCAGGAATACCAGGTATCGGTGGATTTGACTTAGCAGTTAAATTTCGAGAGCATAGCGATAAGCTTGGTGCCACTCATGTTTACGGTGAAGTGAAAGCATTTGAAGTAGAAGATGGTATTAAAAAAATTGTTCTAGATAATGGTGAAGAGTATTATTCTAAGTCACTTATTATTGCAACTGGAGCTGCGTCTCGAAGATTAAATGTTAAGGGAGAAACCGAATTCCAAGGTATGGGAGTATCTTACTGTGCAACATGTGACGGCGCTTTTTTCCGTGGAAAGACTGTTGCGGTTGTTGGCGGTGGAGATGTTGCGGTTGAGGATGCTATTTTCCTTGCGAGAATTTGTAAAGAAGTACATGTGATACATCGTAGAGAGGAATTTCGAGCTGCGAAAACATTAATTACGAAGTTATTATCTCTTGAGAATGTAACAGTACATTGGAACAGTGTTGTGGATGAAATTACAGGAACAGATGCTGTTAACGGATTAAAGATACGAAATGTTGTTACAGAAGAAGCTTCAGAACTTACAATAGATGGTGTATTTATTGCAGTAGGTAATGTACCGAATTCAGAAGTTTATACACCTATTGTTGAAGTTGATAAGGGTGGTTATATTATTGCAGATGAAAGTTGTGAAACGAATGTAGCTGGTGTATTTGCAGCAGGGGATATCCGTACAAAGGAACTGAGACAGGTTATTACAGCAGCATCCGATGGTGCGGTAGCAGTAACAGGCGTAGAACGTTATTTAAATAATTTATAGGAAATAAGAGGATTTATATTGGAGAATAATAGAAGCACTGGATTGCTTTATATTATTCTCCAATTTTTTAATTAAAGGAAATTACTCCGCGATAATCTCCAATTAATTAAAAAACTCTTCGAGGGAAGCGCACTCCGCTGACGCTTCGGCGCGACAAAGTGGCATCGCCCTGAATTTGTTGATTCGCGGAGCTTAGAGTGGCGAAGCCACTTTGTTCTAAATTGTCGATGGTGCAGACGCGATTTAGACAATAGGAAGTGATATGATTTGACACCTGTGAATAGAAAAATTCTGATAATTGTCAGAATACAAAGAAAATATAGAAATAAAACAA
>JAEWHR010000088.1 GCA_023387655.1 Bacillota bacterium | reverse complement strand
AATCAGTACCGTTGCCATTAAGAACAGGGATCCTAAAAAGATACCTAGGAAAAAGAGCCCACCGTATAAAAATAAAAATTCACTTCTCATGTATTCTGAACTTTGTACACGAAGACTCTGAAAAGGTGCAACACTCGCTTGCCTACGCACCGCTAGAATATCCTCAAATACCTCTAATTGCTTTTCCCTTGGGGCATCGGTATTAAATCCATAAAAGTATTGCATTTTGTTAATATCTTCTGTCATAGTATCTAATTCTTTATTGATTTTCTCAAAAGCATCCATATCCGGTAAGATGACGTAATAGGTTTCCACCATATATGGAGAATAAGACAAATCTATTTCCGATATTTCTGTCATACCTTTAATATGATAGCTCTCCTTGCCAAAACTTAACGTGTCCTCGGTTAGCTTACTGTCTGTATAATAAACAAATACTTCATCTGATTTTAATGTTTTTTCTTCTCCAAGTAATCTGTTATAATCAGCAAGCGGTATCATATAAATTATCGCTCCACCATTGTAAACATAAGTATCGGAATCTGGCTTTAGAAACTGATTTCCCTGTTGCTTAACCATTTGATCCACATAACGGTAAGTTATCACATCTTTTTGCTCTAATTGATGACTATCTGTAATCTCTGTTATTGCTTCTTCTATTTTTTCTGCCTCATCCTTGGTAATATCATATCCTGTTACTTGAATCTCCCATGGATACATGCTTTTTAAAGAATCTTCAAATCCTATATAAAGAGATACTGTGGTGGATATCATAACAAGCACCATGGTACTTAAGATACAGATATTCGCTAACCCTACCGCGTTTTGTTTCATTCGGTATATCATACCAGATACTGAGATAAAATGATTTGCTTTGTAATAATATCGTTTGTTTTTACGAAGTAATTTTAACACTGCGATACTACCTGCGGTAAACACACAATAAGTACCTATAATAACTAAGATTACTGCAATAAAGAATAATCCTATTGCATCAAGTGGTGATGTTGTCGTTAATGAAATATAATAACCACCTGATAAACAAACCAAGCCAATCAGAGCTAAAAGCCACTTAGTTTTTGGTTCCTTCTCTCCTAATTGTTTTCCGCGCAATAATTCAATAGGATTAGCCAAATGAATCTGACGCAAATTATTCAGCAATAATAAGGCGAAAATTATTACAAATAAAATTAATGTAGTGACAACAGAACTTCCTGATATTTCAAATCCAAAAGAAATCTTAAAATTTAGCATCTTTCCCAGTGCTAAAACCATTAATTTACTAAGTAAAATACCAAAGGATAAACCTAGAGTAATACTAAGTATCGCTACATAAAGACTTTCAAATGCTAATACTTTAGCGATGTGCTTTTTTTCCATCCCTAAGATATTATAAAGACCGATTTCTTTTTTTCTTCGTTTGATTAAAAAACTATTGGTATAAAAAAGAAAAATAACTGCAAATATGCCGATTACTATCGTACCAAGACCTAGTATTACAATAAGGGAATCCCCACCTGACATGGAACGAAGGGCTGTGTTTTTAGCTAAAAAACACAGCATATAAAACATCATAATTGTTACTATACAGGTGAGAATGTAAGGTATATAGTTTTTCGCATTTTTTCGAATGTTCGTTGCAGCAAGTTTTGCGTATAAAAAACTATTCATGTAAGTCACCCCCGCGATCAGATCCAGTTGCTATCATAGTTAATGTGTCGGAGATTTTAGCAAACATTTCTTCTTTTGACATACCTGCGCGGTATAGCTGATGATACACTTCACCATCTTTAATAAACAGTACTCTTTTTGCATGACTTGCAGCCTTCGTACTATGGGTTACCATTAAGATAGTCTGACCTTCGTCATTGAGTTCTGTAAATAATTTAAGCAAACTATCGGTTGCTCTTGAGTCAAGTGCACCTGTTGGTTCGTCAGCTAGAATTAGTAGAGGATTTGTTATTAAGGCTCTTGCAACTGCTGCTCTTTGTTTCTGTCCACCAGATACTTCATATGGAAATTTATTTAGCAAATCTGAGATACCTAATTTTGCAGCTATCTTTTGAAGTCTTCCTTGCATTTCATCATACTGCTTTCCGGATAACACTAATGGTAAAAAAATATTGTCTTGTAAGGAAAATGTATCAAGTAAGTTAAAATCTTGAAATACAAACCCTAAATTATTGCGTCGAAATGCTGATATCTCGGATTCCTTTATCGTATTAAGGCTCTTTCCCTCTAGCAACACTTCTCCGCTGCTTGGCTTATCAAGAGATGCTAGAATGTTTAGTAAGGTTGTTTTTCCAGAACCAGACTCACCCATGATGGCTACATATTCACCTTTCTCTACCGAAAATGAGACATTGGATAAGGCTTTCACTTGATTTCCACCAAATCGTGTTGTATATATTTTTTTTAAATTTTTAACTTCTAGTAATGACATATCAAATCCTCCTATAAATTTTCTTTCACGAATTATGGTGTTAGTATAGCAAAGAAAGAGAATGTTCTGCCATTGCTTTGGCTTACATTCTCTTCTTCAAACTTACATTTTTGTAAGATAAGTAATCATTTTCTTTTTATTCCACAGTTAATTCTTTCATAGCCAAGTTTATATACACCTTCGTCCCGGTAGAAACTTCGGACGTAATCGTCATAGTATGTGATAACTTATTTAATATACGTTTGCATAGATATAGTCCGATTCCAGTAGACTTTTTATCCGCCCTTCCATTATATCCAGTGTAACCTTTCTCACATACTCTTGGTAAATCCTCCGGGCAAATACCGATTCCAGTGTCTTCAATAACCAAGGTATCTGGAAGCTCCTTATCAAGATAGATTGAGATACTTCCTGAATTGGTATATTTTAATGCATTGGAGATTAACTGTTCTATCACAAAAACAAGCCATTTTTCATCTGTTAAGACTTTTTTATGAATTTCTTCATAATGCAATGTAATCTTCTTTCTGATAAATGATTTTGTATGCTTTTTAATTGCTTGCTTTACAATATCGTCAAGCTCATACCGCGACAGTAATAAGTCTCCTGACATACTCTCCACCCTTAGATATTGTAACACCATTCCTACATATTGCTCTATTTTAAACAACTGATCTAGTAACTCCTCTGAATTGGATGTCTCTTCACTTTGTAATAACAAACGCATTGCAGCAATAGGTGTCTTTATCTGATGAACCCACATGGTATAATAGTCCATCATATCAGATAATTTTCCATCGACATCAGATAACATATTCTTATATCGTTCACTTAAAATACGGATGATTTCTTGATAATCTTCCTCTATCCTGTCCTGTGGTCGTGGAAATTCCTGCTCCGATAGGGTAATTGTCTTCATTAACCATTGAAGTTTTTGCTGTCTCTTATAATAGTAATAAAAACGAATCATACCAAACAAACATACCGCTACAGTGGATAATAGCGTGGCATATAATACTGCTTCAATTGGTAGGTCATATAAACTAAATACGATAAGAAATAGAAATATCGTTATCCCTGCGGACACAATAATTGAGAGATGTCTTTTTAAATAAGAGACTAAGAGTATAAAAACTCCTTTGATTTGTTTCTTTTTCATCTTCCTTCTTTTCTCCATCCATACTCCTAACTATCCTTACATTACCATATATCCAACACCCTTTTTGGTAATAATAAAATCTTCTAGTCCTGCGTCATCTAGTTTTTTTCGTAGCCTATTCACATTGACTGTCAAAGTGTTGTCATCAACAAAGCTATCATTTTCCCATAAACGCTCCATAATTGCTTCCCTAGTAATAGCACGTCCGATATTTTCCATTAAGATTTGCATGATACGAAACTCATTTTTTGTAAGCTCTACCTTCTCATGACCACAAATCATAGTCATATCACTTAGATTTAATATTGCGCCATTATGCTCAATCGCATTTAATTGACCTTGAAAGGAATAGGTTCTGCGAAGGATTGCTTGAACTTTTGCAGTCAGTACATTAAGATCTACTGGTTTTGCAATAAAGTCGTCACCGCCCATGTTCATAGCCATCACAATATTCATATTATCTGCGGCGGAAGATAAAAACACCACTGGTACCTTAGATACGCGTCTTATCTCGCTACACCAATGAAAGCCATTAAAATAGGGTAGGCAAACATCTAACAGTACTAAATGCGGCTCGTATTTTATTACCTGCTCCGTTACATTTTGAAACTCAGTAATATATTCCGCTTCATATCCCCATTTACACAAATGATCCTTAATTGCTTTTGCAATGGTCATATCGTCTTCTATCATCATGATTTTATACATTGTTTTCCTCATTTCTGTAGTGCTCTTTATAAGAGTGAATATTTTATTTTTCACTCTTAACTCTTGTAATGCTACTCACCACTTCTCGATGTTATAATCACTGCAAGATAATCTTTCAGTTCGTCTCTACTTATTTCCCTGTATTGAAGATAGTAATCTGCTAACTGCTCTCGAACCTTTGATAATTCTTCCACCCCTGGCATATTTTGCGGGATCGGTGAATACTGAATTAAGTATAGGCTCCTAGCGATATCATATTCTCTAGGACCTCTACAACAGTTCATGAAATCGATAACAGTTACCTCATCCTCTTTTATAAAAATATTTCCTGGATGAAAATCTCCATGGCATAGATTCTCTCCATCTTTTAAAGTTGTAAGCAGATGAAGCATCTCCTGTCCCTGTTTTTTAGCTTCCAAATCTTCTGACAAGACCAAACGCTGTAGATTGTTATGTAAGAATTCCTTATAATCCATAAAATCATATGCTTTATTCTCATTAATTTCATCCTGTAGCTTTGCAATTTTTAGAGCACACCCCTTTATATCTCCTGTACTCATAAGCCAATCAAATATGGAAATTCCATTTACTTTTTCATATAAGATACCATGTTGTTCTTCCACTGTTATGATTTCAAATACCTTTGGCTTTTGAAAGTTCATTGCGTTTAGTCTCTTTGCGTTCTCAAATTCCCTTTTCACGGAGTCAATAGGATAACCTTGATGGAATAATTTTAATACTTTTCCGTCTTCCCATTCATATACGTTAGCAGTATTTCCTTGCCCAATCATTTTGAGTTCCATAATAACGAGATCCTTTCCATATATATATTTTTATCTATACCAATGCAAAAATTTATTTCTCTATAGAATAAATTTGTTGATTCATTAAAATATCATTTTATTTTTATATATTCTTTGTGCTCGTTATTCTGCACTCTTTACTCTATACCAGTTTTCTATACTCATTATTGGGGATTTCATATAGAATAAATATACTATTTTTAATAGGAAATTGAACTATAGCAGTCATACACTCTATAAATCTTATATCATAAACCTTTTTCCACTTATCTATGCTTTATTCTAGCATTTTCCACCTCATTCGTAAAGAATGAGTTCATTCGTAAAGATTGAGTTCATTCGTGAAAATTTAGCTCCTTCGTGAAGATTGAGCTCCTTCGTAAATAATGAGTTCCTTCGTGAAGATTGAGTTCCTTCGTGAAGATTGAGCTCCTTGGTAAAAAATGAGTTCCTTCGTGAAGATTGAATTCTTTCGTAAAGAATGAATTCTTTTGCAAATATTGTTTTCTTTCGTAAATTGAATCCTTTCGTAAAAAATAAGTTAAAAGACCTGCTCTCATATATATGCACATAATATAAGCAAATAAAAGCAGAACTAGATTTATTACATCCAATCCTGCTTTTTTCAGAAAAATTGATTTTACATAATACTAATAAGTTTCAACCCAGCCAGCTTCTGATAAATAAAATATTCCTAACTCTGCTTCTGTTACATTCTGTAATGATTTTTTAGGATTCTTTGAATATTCTACTCTAACTCCCTTTTCCATAATATAAATACGACTATCTCCAATAGAATCTATAGTAATTGATTTACTTAGCACTTTATCAAATTTTTCATCCATGATAGCAAGTGTTAATTGATCCATCTTTGTTTCATTATCAGACATTGTACTTCTAGTAACCACTACTGCCTGCCCAAGTTCGCATGGTATGATTTCCACCTGATATAGCCTCGTTAATAATTGATTGTCTACAGATTCATAAAGAATAACTTTGCCGTTCTTTAATTCAAATTCATTTATAGTAGGTGGAATCCCCATAAGCTTATCCTGCTCTGATTGGTTAGTTCTATCTTCTTTTCTATAGAGTTTTTCCATAATCACTTGAGGTAAAATAGAGTATTTACTAATCGTAATACTAGTAACAACTCCATCTCTACAAGATATCAGAAGAAATCCATTGTTATAAGCATACTGTTTTATGATACTTCCATTATCATTATGAAAGCTTATATCCTCTTCCCCATAAATACTTAACACCTCTTGAACAGTACTCTGTACCCGAATCTTACCATCTGGTGAAAAACCGAAATTAACTTCTATAGTTTCTAGAGTTCCACTATCCGAAAATCTTAGCACACTACAAGCATATTGATTGCCAAAATAGGAATGACTAATTTCTATATTGTTACTAGCCTCATAAAATTGGTAAGTTATTTCTTTTTCCTTTAAATATTGTATTACGTTTGAATAAGAAGTTCCTAATGGGAATTCCCTTAATTCAAGATTCATAATCTGACTATCTTTACTGGTTAATACTACTGGTACTAAGTCTGCTGATATTTGAATCTCATCCCCATTTAGTAATTTTTTATACTCACCATAACCAACACCACAACCAAAGAAGGTTCCATCTTTCTTTTGCACAATCATCTGAGGTAGAGAAAGCCTTGCTTCACTTGGCCTCATTCCATAGGTTATTTGAGAAACGTTAGAGTTAAACGCTACTTCACCAAACCATACCATTCTTACATCGGTAGCTACTTGTTTTGCAGATACTACAGTGCCCTCTTCATAATTTCCTGTCCCAAGTACCCCTTTTCTGTTGTCTCCCCAAGTCCATAATGTTCCATCCGAGCGAATCGCAGCAGATTGGAAACTATCCGTTGTAACATAGATTGCATCTTCTAATATCTTCTTAGGTTCTGAAAGCGTGGTACTTTCATACCAATCAATAGTTCCCATCGAATCTGGCTTTTGGCTATCATCCTTGGTGTCACCTATCTTCCATACTGTTCCGTCTTTTTTTAGAACTAGGATATGGTATTCTCCACATCTAGCATAAGCAACATCCTTCATTAATAATACAGGACTAATCGCACAGACATCCATAGAATGATTAAAATACGAACCAACCTGCTTCATTCCCATAAGCCCATCAAAATTAGCACCTATTCCATAGAGATTGCCATCTTCTGTAAGATAAACCACAAAATAATTTCTGCTAGCATCTACATGAACAACGTTCTCAGCAATTTTTACTGGCTCCTTCGTAAAATCAACATATGCTTCTCCATAATATCCTTGCACTCCCTGACCAAGCTGCCCTGCACGATTATCACCAAGTCCCCAAAGTGTTCCTTCTTCATCGATAATATATTGATTCTCAGGCTGAACAACATTAGTTAGGTAATAATTCGTTATTTGAAACTCTCCTGTAAGATGAAGTCCTTCTACAGGAACTCTGACCGATACTTTAATTTCATTTCCTAATAAATTATCTTTCTTGCTCTCATCCTCATTTTTATTCACTTCTTCATTATCCTTATTGTGAGAGTCTCCTTGTTCCTCTTTTGAATCCTGCGAATTATTCTCCCCTTGGTTATTATCATTTTGATTTTTATCTATTTGCTCTTCATTCTCTTTATAGTCTATCGCTACTTCTTTTTGTTCCTCTAATCTCAAATGCACATGATAGATTACAATACCTATCAAAAATAATACTGCTGCTATTGCTACGATGCGTGCTCCAAGCTTTAAAAACGTTACTCCTTTATCTTCTTGCTTCTTAACAGCTCTCTTTTTTAAATAGACATAGTCACATGTTTCGTCTGAGTTGGTACCATTTTTTCTCTGCTCTATTTGGTGAAGTCGTGTCAACAGCTCTTCCTTGGATTTCGATTGAAATTTCAATCCTTCATAGACTGCTTTGATATGAAATTTTAATTCATTTTCCTCTCGTTCTTCAAACATATCAAACCCCTTTTTCATTACTACATCCCTCCTTTCAAATGATTTTTTAACTTTTCCTTTGCTCTGCGTAACTTCGTGGCAACTGTATTGCTATTC
>JAEWHR010000101.1 GCA_023387655.1 Bacillota bacterium | reverse complement strand
CCTCTCACTAGTGGTTCTTTTCTCTTTAGTAAGTTATGTTCAAAGATTCCAAACATCTTTGCTGGAAGAGGATATTTCTTAATACCATAATGATAATAAAGCCCAGCCTGAGCTCCCCAACAAAGATGGAGAGTTGAAGTCACATGCGTTTTGGACCATTCCATAATTTTTTTTAGTTCACTCCAATAAGCAACTTCTTCGAATTCCATTTGCTCCACAGGAGCTCCCGTAATAATTAAACCGTCAAAACGTCTATTTTTCACATCCTCATGAGTTAGATAGAACTGCTCTAGATGACTTGTAGCAGTATTCTTTCCCACATAAGTGTCCGTAGTTAAAAATGTAATATCAACCTGCAGCGGTGTATTACTTAAGCTGCGGAGTAATTGAACTTCGGTATCTTCCTTTAATGGCATTAAGTTTAAAATTGCTATTTTTAGTGGACGGATATCCTGTTGCATCGCTCTCTTTTCATCCATCATGAAAATGTTCTCTTCTTCTAGAATTTTCTTTGCAGGTAAATCATACTGAACTTTAATTGGCATCGATATATCCTCCTCTTTTTTATGCTAAGCTAGATTAAGCTTCGTTTATTAATTGTATAAATTCTTCTTCTGTAATAACTGGAATTCCAAGTTCTTTTGCTTTTTTATTCTTAGAAGAATTTGAAGTATTATCATTGTTAATCAAATAATTGGTCTTGGCAGTAACAGATCCAGTCACTTTTCCCCCGTGTTGCTCTATTACATCCTTAACCTCGTTTCGATTTGAAAAATGTTCTACAGAACCGGTTATTACAAAGGTTAGTCCTTTTAGTTTTTCAGAACCTTCTGCTACCGTTTCTTTTTCAAAGGTTATTTCCTTTAATAAATCTTCTATGATAAGTTTATTTTCCGGTTTTTGAAAATAGGACACAAATGCTTCTGCAATCACATCTCCTATCTGCGGTATTTGAGTAAGCTCTTCAGTCGTAGCATTGGATACTTTATTGAAGTCATATTCAAATTCCTTACAGATTAGTTTTGCATTGGCTAAACCAACATTTGCAATACCTAAACTATAAATAAACTTTGCAAGGATTGGTGTTCTCGCTTTTTCCACAGAAGCCACAAGATTACGGAATGACTTTTCTCCAAAGCCCTCCATGGTTGTTATCTCCTCTTTAAAATCTTTCACATGGAAGATATCTGCTAATTCCTTAATTAGCCCCTTTGCAATTAATTTTTCTATAGTTGCCTCTGACAAACCTTCGATATTCATAGCATCACGACTTACAAAATGGGTAAATGACTTGATTTTCTTTGCAAGACACTCTGGATTAATGCAGTATAGTGATTTTACATCATTATCTTGCTTGATCATCGTTTCCCCACCACAAACCGGACAAGTTTTTGGTATTGGTAACTGTCCGCTTCTTGTTAGATTATCCGCAATTTGGGGTATAATCATATTTGCTTTATAGACCGTTACTTTATCACCTAACCCAAGCTCTAGACCCTCCATAATACTGATATTATGAAGACTCGCACGACTTACTGTTGTTCCTTCTAATTCTACCGGATCAAAAATAGCAACCGGATTAATAAGACCTGTTCTTGAAGCACTCCATTCAATTTCTTGTAAAGTAGTTTCCTTGATTTCATCTCTCCATTTAAATGCTATTCCGTTTCTTGGGAACTTCGAAGTTCTTCCAAGTGATTCACCATATGCAATATCGTTATAAAATAGCACTAATCCATCCGATGGAAAATCATTCGTCATTATATGACTTTCAAAATACTCTATTGTTTCTGCCATATTCTCTGCAGTTACCAACTTTTCTTCCACCACTTCAAATCCTAGCTCTTTTAACCAGTCAAATTGCTCCATCATGGTTTTAAAACGATTCATCTCATCCATTCGAATAAGAGAAAATGCAAAGAAATTTACATTACGCTTTGCTGTTATCTCATTATTTAACTGTCTTACTGAACCGCTGCAAAGATTTCTTGGATTCTTATATTTTGCATCTGCATCTGGAATTAGTGCATTAATCTTTTCAAAATCCGAGTAGCGAATTACTGCTTCGCCTCGAATAATAAGTTCACCTTCGTAAGGTATCGTTAATGGGAGATTTTTAAATACCTTAGCATTGTTCGTTACAACCTCACCTATTTCACCATTTCCTCTTGTTACAGCTTTCACTAATTCTCCATTTCGATAAGTTAGGACAATGGTGAGTCCATCCATTTTCCAGGATAGAACTCCTTCTTTATCTCCAAGCCAATCAATCAGGGTTGTCACTTCTTTTGTCTTATCAAGAGAAAGCATCAAAGACTCATGACGCTCTTTTGGTAACTCACTTAATATTTCATAACCAACTTTTCTTGTCGGACTTCCTGCTAAGACAATTCCAGTTTCTTCTTCAAGCTTTTTTAACTCGTCATACAATTTATCATACTCAAAATTACTCATGATTTCCCGGTCTTCTTGCTCATAAACTCTGGCCGCTTTGTCAAGAAGTTCGGTTAATTGGGTGATGCGTTGTTTTTTTTCCTGCATTGCCTTGCTCCTTTAATACTTCTATACTTTTTTGTTTATGCTTATTTTTA
>JAEWHR010000068.1 GCA_023387655.1 Bacillota bacterium | reverse complement strand
GTTACTTATTATACAAAATATAAAGATATTCTGATTCCTGTACTTTTGTTAATCGTTTTATTTTTCATTGCTCGTAAAATCCGTAAGAAAAATCTTCAGCCAACTTCTTAAAAAAGTTGGCTGAAATGTTAGTGTTGGAAGCTTTTCCTCAATACGTTGAGTCCATAAGGCTCCCTCACTATTCTTTTATTGTTGAATAAATTCCGTCACTATAACTTGTTTTCCAGGCTCAATTGCATATTGAATTGCTGGAATAACCGTTTTTTGATGTAGCAAATTAGTATTTGGAGAAGCATTGATTACTTTCCCTATTCCTTTTCCGGATTTTGATTTTAATAAGTAGTTCTCCAAGGTGTTATTCCCAAAAGATATCTCTATCCATTTTCCTTCGTCATCCTTTTTTCCACTAGGCTCTATCTCTTTGATATTTTTCACATCAGGAATTGCGAATCCACAGTCGTAAGCCACACAGGAGATACTACTTTCTATCGTATGTGTCCTTCTATGACCGCTAGGGAGAAGGGTTATTTGAGTCGTTATTTCAACTCCTCTGCAAGGTGACCATTCCATAACTATACTGTTATCATTTGAGGTGGTATTCTTTGTGATTCCTTTCGTATGCACCATACCATCATGAACTATTGCTAGAACATTATCAGGAGCAGCTTCCTCAAGCGTTCGCTGGGACCTTGGTATACTGAAAGCAAAACGGCTAGAATAAACAAATTTAGAGTATTTTTCCTCCATATGCACATGATGATGAGGTAAGGTTCGACCTGTAACATACGCATTCACCTGTCCATAAATTCTCTGCAACAACATACTTCCATTAGAAAGTAAGCGTATATCTGTAAGACTTGGTAGCGCCTCCTCTTCTACTGTCCAGAATGGATGCTCTTTAGGCAGAGACAATAAAGCAAATACTTTCATACACCAGTAAGGAGATCCCGGAGCATTATACTGCTCCGACATTAGTAAATTGGAATAACCATAACCAATTGTTAGGATATCTCCATTATCAAAGATAGGTTTCTCCATCCAAAATCTTAAATGACGGGAGATTATTCCCTTCATCACTGGGTATGGAAAAACCTCTAACTCACATGATACACACATGGAAAAAAAGGAAACCTGAGCCATACGGTATGTGAGCGAACGCCCATAAGCAAGAGCAGATCCGTCCTCATCAATCCAATAAATAAACTCCTTTGCAAAGATAGTAGCTCGTTTTTCATATTCCTTGCAACGTTCTTCGTCATCCTTTTTCATAAATCGAGCATAGATTAGTCCATAATAGTGAAAAGCAAAGGAAACATAATAATCTTTTTCTCCATTCTGACCGTCTATATACCAACCATTTCCTTCATAACAGGATTCAATATACTCCAAATATTCATCCAACCGTTCTTGATTGAAATCCATACCTTTTGATTTCAATGCAATATTTACTAGGATGCCGAAGAAGAACCAGTTACACTTCGGACATTGGAAATGGTTAATTCCATCAAGCCAATCTACAAGGTTCTTTTTTTCTTCCTGGGTTAACGGTTCCCATATAATCTCTGGTGCAAGCAATATCCCATAGGAGATTGATGCCATCTCCACAAATCTTTGATCGATATCCTGGAATCCCCCCCAATACTCCTCTCCCAAAGGATTGGTTCCTGCTACAAGCCCTCTTCTATAAATTTCTTCAAACTCTGGTGTTTTACTTCCTCCTGCCCAAAGTGGAATGAGTCCCCATAATGGTCGCAAAAATGCCTCCGCCCAGACAGCATTCTGATCATAAACTGCTCCAGTGCTTCCAAGTTCCAATCTGGCACCACCCTTAGAATAATGTTTTTTTAATGGATTTAACAACTGTAACACAAGTTCCTCATAATCTGCTCTACTACTTAATTTCCATTCTCTTTGTTTCATTATCACACCTGCTTTCTACCAAATAAGAAAATCTACATTTTTTAGACGAAGAATTGCTTCCACCAGAAAATAATCCGCATAAATTAGATCTGTTTGCCTATCCTTACTGTTGTGGTAGTCTACTTTGCACTGTTTCACAATGGAATCAGTATTTATATCCCAATCACAGTACTTTTCTGTAATAGATTTTATTATTTTTTCTGCATGTCCTCGATACATCCATGCCTCTTCTTCTCCCACATGTTCTGCAATCTCTAAAAGTCCACAAGCTGCGCACAAACCAGCAGAAGTATCTAAATATACAGGTTCTTTTGGCTGCCTGAAATCACACAAAGGAACAAAGTCAGTCATAGCAATATTAGAGATAAAATAATGAGCGGTTTTTTTTGCTGTATCCAGATAAGATTCATCACCTGTATATCGGTAACTTAACGCAAATCCATATAGAATCCAAGATTGGCCCCTAGACCAAGACGATGTTTCTGAAAAGCCTTGTCCAGTCAAGATACGTTCCAACTCACCCGTATTAGGATTAAGGCATGCAATATGACCACACGAACCATCCTCCCTTACCAAAGTTCTTCTTATTGTATCAGCATGAGCTTTTGCAATAAAATAAAACCTAGGATCGTTTAATTCCTTAGACGCCCAATAAAGAAGTGGTATATTCATCATAGAATCCACAATAATCCAGCCCGTACAATCTTCTCCTTCTTCTACACATTCCGGATTCCAGGCTCTGATATATTGACCCATTGGGTTATATCGACCTGCTAATATATTTGCTGCCAAAAGCCCTCTCACTCTGGACTCTGTCGCATTGGTTAAACGATAATTAGCTACAGCACTATGTAACCACATAAATCCAGTATCATGATGTAGACCCATAAACCCATGCAGGGCATTATCAAGAGTTTTTTCTGCCTGTTCTGCATGGCTTCGATAGCATTTCTTGCCTGTTGCATGATACATCTTCCATAGAATTCCTGACCAGAACCCATTCGTCCACCAATAGATATCTTTCTTACCGTAATCCTCCTTATAAACTCCCTGCTCCGTCCAATAGGGAATCTTATCTCCCATACGGTTACATTCCTCAAAGATTTTTTTCTCCATTTTCTCATACAATTCTTCCAACCAAGCTGACATATTTTACTTACCTCCTTTATCTTTCTACGACATTTACTACTGTGTCAAGTACCTTGTGTACTTTAGTACGAACAATAAAAGTGTTGAGAATTGTAAACAATGTTATTGATTCGTTCTCTACTTTTCACAAGATACTGTTACAATAATTATAGTAAAATATAAGTACTTAATACATGGATGATTTCAAGATATACTGTATGATTTTTAACGAGTCCAATTTGCTCAATGCGAAATATTCCAGTAAAGAGCATTATTTTACTGGAATATCTCTAAACTAATTTGATACGGTTTAAATAATCCCTGAATAATTACAGATTTTCCATTCAATGTACCCATGAATTATTCTATACTTTAGTCATAACAAAAACACAACATAAATAGGAGGCTTTTAAATGAAACTGAATCGTATTATGAAAAAAACAGTAGCCCTAACTTGTGCACTTGCCTGTAGCATTTCACTGTTAAGCGGTTGTTCCAGTTCTTCTTCAAAATCAAATCCTAATAAAACACAGGGGAATACAAATACCGATTCCTCTAAAGAACAAGTTGAAATTACATTTACTGTATGGGATTATGAAACAACAGATTATTGGAAAGTGTTAGTAGAAGAATTTGAGAAAGAAAATCCAGATATCAAAGTAAAAGTTACCGACATTGGTGGAACTGATTACGATACAAAAATTCCAGTGCTTTTATCTTCTGGTGATACTTCTGATGTAATTACAATCAAAAGTATGCCTATCTACACTAGTTTAGTAGAAAAAAATCAGTTAATGCCGTTAGATGAAATGATTGAGAAAAGTGGTCTTGATATGTCCCCTTACCGTGGCTCTGACGAAGGAATCAAAATGAATGGGAAATTATATGGTCTTCCTTTCCGTAATGACTACTACCTTCTGTACTATAACAAGACTATCTTTGACAATGCAGGGATCGAGTATCCTTCTAATGATATGACTTGGGATGAATTTCGTGATCTTGCTAAGAGATTAACAACCGGAGAAGGAAATGAAAAGATATATGGTTCTTACCTACATACCTGGCCAGGTTCTCTCTATCGTTGGGGAATGGATGCTAAACATTCTATGGACAGTGGAAATTATGAGTTTTTAAAACCAACCTATGAATTATTCTTAGCTATGCAAAACGAAGATAAATCTATTATGGACTATGGAACACTTAAGACCGGAAATATTCACTACAGTGGTCCATTTTACAAAGAGCAGGTTGCAATGGAACCTATGGGGACCTGGTTTGCCAACTTAATCATCAACACTAAGAAAAAGGGTGAGACTAATATAAATTGGGGTGTTGCAAAAGCTCCTCACTTCGAAGGACAAGATCCTAATGTTGCAGTAAGTAATCCAACACCTATTTCCATCAACAAAAATGCAGCACATCCAGAAGAAGCATTCCGTTTCGTGCAATTTATGTGTGCTGAAGCTGGTGCTGATATCTTAGCAAGTCATGGTACTCTTCCAGCATACCAAAACGATAAAACTATCAATACTTTGGTCAATGTAGAAGGTATGCCAGAAGGATTTAAAGAAGCAATTAGCGTAGATTCCTTTGTTTTAGAATGCCAAATGATTTCTCAGGCTGGTGCTGTCGATAAAATTATTTCTGAAGAACATGATTTGATTATGCTTGGTGCTACCTCTATAGATGATGGACTTGCAAATATGTCAAAGCGTGTACAAAAACTATTGCAAAAATAACTTGATCTTATAATTAAGAGTGTTACAAGACTCTATCTCTACGGTATTGTTATCCTATAAAGAGCTTTGTAACACTCTCATTTAAAGAAAGGAGGTAGCTGGTAACAGCGCATTATGACAAAAAGAAAATTTAAAAATACAGCCATTGCTTACTTATTTCTACTACCAAACCTTATTGGCTTTCTTATCTTTACTTTAATCCCCATTCTTTGTTCCCTTGCTCTAAGCGTGATGGAATGGGATTCTTCTAATCCTATGGTATTCGTTGGTCTTGAAAACTTCAAGCGACTTTTCACAGATGAAACTTTCAAAATATCTCTCTGGAATACGGTATATTACTCCATCTTTACCGTTCCATTAACCATGGTTTCTGCACTAGCACTTGCTATGATACTAAACCAAAAACTAAAGGGAATTAATATCTTTCGAACTGTCTTCTTCTTTCCACATGTTGCATCTTTGGTAGCCATTGCGGTAGTTTGGAACCTATTATTTCACCCAACTCTTGGTCCCATTAACAACATTCTAAGAGCTTTTGGAATGGAGAATCCTCCCGGTTGGACTGCCTCTGTTCAGTGGGCCATGCCTGTAGTTATCATCGTAAGTATCTGGAAAAGCATGGGGTACTATATGATTTTATACTTATCGGGACTTCAAGCAATACCAAGAGAGCTTTACGAAGCTGCAAAAGTTGATGGAGCCAACGCCTTTCAGCGATTTAAGAATATTACATTACCTATGCTGGCCCCTACCACATTCTTTGTTAGTATTATGTTAACCATTGCCTGCTTTAAAGTATTCGACCTTGTATCAGTCATGACCAATGGCGGTCCAGGCCGTGCTACAAACGTATTGGTATTCAACATTTATAATACTGCTTTTGTAAACTATGAGTTTGGCTATGCTAGCGCTATCTCTATGGTGTTATTTATTATTGTTCTGATTATCACTGTGATACAGTTTCGAACAGAAAAAAAATGGGTTAGCTATATGTAATCTTACAGAAAGGAGTTAAGACGAATGACCCCCTCATACAGTACTTTTAAAAAATGTGTCATATATGGCTCATTATTCCTACTAAGCATCCTCATCCTGATTCCGTTTTTTTGGATGGTGTCCTCTTCCCTAAAAACCAGTCAAGATGTATTTTCCGTTCCCATGCGCTGGCTTCCTGAAAAAGTCGTATGGAAAAATTTTTCTGATATCTGGACCAAGATTCCTTTGATGACCTTCTTTAAAAATAGTTTTAAGTTGGCACTTATCATTACCTTCCTTCAGGTTGTAACAAGCAGTCTTGCCGCATATCCATTTGCCAAAATGAATTTTCCTGGAAAGGAAATAATTTTCTTATGCTATGTAGCAACGATTGCAGTTCCTTGGCAGGTATACATGATTCCTCAGTTTATCTTAGTACGTAAAATGCATTTGGCAGACACTCACCTGGCTCTGATACTCATGCAAGCATTTACCGCGTTTGGTGTGTTCTTAATCCGTCAGGCCTATCTAGGTATACCGAAGGAATTGTCTGAAGCTGCCCGTATAGACGGATTAAGCGAGTTTGGAATCTATAGAAGAATCTTACTTCCATTATCCAAACCCGCGATAGCGACTTTAATTATTTTTAGTTTTGTAAACGTATGGAATGATTACATGGGCCCAATGATATACCTAAATTCCAATGAATTGAAAACTATACAGCTGGGACTACGAATGTTTATTACCCAGTATTCCGCCGATTATAATCTAATCATGGCTGCGGCTTTGATCTCCCTCATCCCTGTATGCGTTCTATTCCTAAGTATGCAACGATTTTTCATTGAAGGTGTTGCCACCAGTGGATTAAAAGGTTAAGCATCTTCTTAGTTTCTAGCAATATACTCGCTGGGTGTCATCTGTGTCACTCGCTTGAATACTTTACTGAAATAATATGGATCATCATAACCTAGCATATTTGATACTTCATATATTTTGTTGTTATCCTGAAGCAGAAGCTTTTTGGCCTCTTCAATTTTTACTTCAGCAATATAGTCTGAAAATGATTTTTGAGTGACTTTCTTAAAGATTCTGCTCAGGTAACTAGGCGTTATCTCAAGTTCTGCTGCCACTTCATTTAACACAATTTTCTGAAAACGGTTATCAAAGATATACTGTTTTGCCTTCTTGACCTTGTACCGATAAATCTCTCCCATATACTGCTGGCTAAAGCTGATAAGTCCCTGTTCCAGACGAAGTAACCAACCACTTACCATTTCTGTACTATTAAGATAATTAAAGTCCTCAAGGGAGGTATATGTTTTTGAAAACCAATTAGTAAAGAACTGTCTACTATTGGAATCTATCTCATAAATTTGACTAATTAATTGAAAGCAAATTTGAATAGCTTCCTCTCGTGTAGATTTCTGTGTCACGAACTTTTGCAATTGTAGAATAAAGTTCTCCATAACATCGTTAAAATCTATCTCAGCCCTCATCTGCTCCAATTGTTTTTGAAAATATTTTATATTTAACAAGTCCGTATAGTAATGTACCTTTTTTCCGTTTCCACTGATCTGAAAAGCAATACTCTGCATCGCCTCTTCCAATCCGTCCATCACATGCATAATATTGTGATGAGGAGCGCTAATTCCCACCAATACACCTTGATTTATGTATTTCTTAATCGCAGCCTCCATAGCCTCACATCTGGTCATTAGTAACTCTTGTGGCAAAACTCCCTTACTTTCCATATAGATAGCAAACACATCAGCTTCCACACAAAAGGCATATGCCTCGGTTCCTTCTGGTATATGTTCCTTACAGATATTTACTAAAAAACTCTGTGCTACTGCATTGTCATTCCATTTTTCATCGGGAAATTCTGATAGTTTTAGGCAGATAAATCGATAATAGTAGCCTTCCTCAATGCTAATCTTTCTTTGGCTCATCTTTTGGTAAAGCTCTTTATCGTCTCGCATCTGTAACATTTCTCTTAAAAAACTCTCTTTAAAGTCAGAAGTAATTGTATCAATCTCTTTCTTTTTTCCAACCGCTCTCTCCGAAGCTTCTGTGAGAACACGAATTACCTCTGTGTCACTTATATTCAATTTCATAAGATAATCAATTGCTCCAAGTCGCATCGCCGAACGGACCAGTTCGTAATCGTCATAGCCACTTAGTACCACAAATACAGGAGGATTCGCCTCTTTTAATACTTCCTTCATCATAGTAATACCGTCTAGCTTAGGCATTTTAATATCCGTAAAAACCACATCGGGCTTCCACTCTCGTATCTTGGTAAGACCTTCTTCGCCATTAGACGCCTGTCCTAGTAGACGATACCCTAATTTATCCCAAGGAATCATACTTTCCAATCCTCTTCGAATTAAAGGCTCATCATCGATAATCATCAATGTTTTCAATCTCTACCCTTCTTTCTCATAGGGAATCCTTACAGTCACCCCAGTATATTCACCCAGTTGGCTTTCAATTTCTACGCCATACCGGTTTCCATATGTCATCTTAATGCGTTCATTAATATTACTAATTCCAATACCACTAAATCCTCTCTCTTTCTTCCCTCTAGATTTAGGATTTAACAAAGCTTCTATCTGTCCTTTTGTCATACCGATGCCATCATCCACGATTCTGACAACAATATCTTGCCCTTCTCTCTCTAAATAAATATCGATTCTACCTCTTCCATCTTTTGACTCAATTCCATGGAATATCGCATTCTCAACAATGGGTTGAAGAAGAAATTTAATAATATATGCTTGTGTAATATCTCCGCTACCAATATGATATTCCACCTGAATCTTCCCATCATAACGAATGTCTTGTATCAATATATAATCATCTAGCAAGGACATCTCCTCATAGATAGGAATTTTACTATCGGTGCCTTTTGATATATTCTGTAAGAGCCGTCCTAAGGCTGCAGTCATATCGCGTATGGTGTCTGCGTGCTGCAGAGTGGCCATCCACTTAATTGAGTTTAATGTATTATAAAGGAAATGGGGATTAATCTGATTCTGTAGCACCTGAAATTCTAGCTGCTTTTTGATTTCCGCTTCCTTTTGCTGTTCTTCCATTAGCTGAAGAATCTCCTTCTCCATGGTATTAATAGACTCCGCGATAATTTGAAATTCATCGTCTTGTTCTAGTACTAAATTTCCCTTAAATCCATTTTCCGGAACCTTTTTAATATATGTACTAATTGCATTGATTGGTTTCGTTAGTTTATTGCTCAAATATAATACAATAAATAAGACCGCTGTGATTGTACACACAATAAATAACCCTGCCAGTCTTGTCATTGCCTTCTTTTCTTTCAGAAATGTTTCCTTAGAAAGCCCTTGTATTTCAATCATGCTGGTATTAGGTATCCGGTAATAATGTAAGATTTGATCATTTCCCTCATAACTTCCAAGCACATTTCCTTTCATTTCCTTAGAATTAAGGATTTCCCGTATTAGCGGGTTAGAAGACATGTCAACACCTAGTATTTCCTTGTTCATACTCCCTATGCACTGCCCCTGATCATTCATAATGAGTAACCATTCACCACTATCTTCCTTTCCTTCTGTCTCTAGGTAATCAGAATACATGGTATTATCACACACTACTAGGCACCAAGCAATAGGCTTGCCCGTCAAGTTATCATAGATCCTACTACTCATCGGAAACACGTAGGTATCTTTTAAGTACCAGTCCATATTAGGTGTCAACTTATCTGCCTGTCCTTTTTGAAATTTTTCCAGCCACCCAGCTTCTACCACATCCTCTACCCGAAGTAAGGAATATCCGTTTCCTATCTGAAAGCTATCCCCATGTTCATCTATAATTAGAATTTTTAATATATTATCCTCTATGTTCGCATTGATTAAATACTCTGTAACGTAGGAACTAAACGCTATAATATCAATCTGTTTTTCATAGGTCTCCTCATAAGACGTTGTCAGTATTTTCTGAAGCCACTGATTGTATGTAATCCACCCTAATAATTGTTCTTCCATCTCCATCTGTCGCTCAATATTAAGACTTAGATATCGTAATTTTTCTATGCTTGCCGTCTCTGAGTCTTTTAATATTCGGTTGTTAAGAATATTAAGATATAGTATGCTAACCCCCATCAGGGGTATCAAACCTATAGCTAAAAAGCCAACAATTAATTTATTCTTTAGATTCGTTGTATTAAAGCATGGAATTTTCATTTTATCTTTCGTTCTCCTTATCGGTAATGAAAATTAAAGTAGGTATTCTTCTTTATATTATTATAAAATATTTTATAAAAGTAGGCAAGAAAATTGGCATATATGTACATTATTTTTTTACAAACTTATTGAATCATTGTATCATTTGTTTAACTAAGCGACAGTATATGATAGTATATAGTTAAATCTCACTTTAGTTGATTTTTTCTCAACAAATGAGTAATGGTGAGCATGAACTGTTTGTAGTATGGTTATTACAGAAGCTTCTAAAAAATCTAAAGGAGATAAGAGTGAAAAATAAAGTGAATTTTGACGTAACTTAACAAAGGGTTCTTAAAACCCCTGTTTTAACAGTATTAGAGAATCAATATTAGTTATCGTTGCATTTTACTAATAAAGAAGTATCGTAGCC
>JAEWHR010000035.1 GCA_023387655.1 Bacillota bacterium | reverse complement strand
ATTACTTGGAGGTTTTATACCAACCAGTGCCTTGGTTTTATGTATTGCATTTGCAATTTTAACTCCATTAGGATTCTTCCGTGGTCCTATGAACTTGGTTGGATGTGGCGCTGCTATTCTAGCGGTTGTTGTTTCAGTAACAGCTTGGCCAGTGCAATTTTTATACCCACTGTTTGCGGTTACAACAGTAGCACCTCAGCATCTTGACGTAACTCAGTCATGGGTTGCTTGGGGCTTTGGTTATACGAAAGTTTCAACAAAAGATTATATGAAGATGTCAATTCCTACCGGATGGATTATCGGTATTATACTTTGTCTTTTAGTATTTGTTATGTATGGTCATCTAGTATAGAGGATTTTTACTGGCTGCTGCCTTTACAGCAGCCAGTTTTACAAATTGGCGTGAAAAGTTAACACAAGACGTTGAAAGAAGGAAATCGTGTAATCCATCGATAACCAAGGAATAAGCTTGTTGGTACATCATGTATAGACTAAGAATGGAGGAAACTATGAGCAGAATGGTCAGAATGGGTATTGATGTTGGCGGAACACATACCAAAGCGGTTGCTATCGATAATGCAACTCATGAAATAATAGGGAAATCATCAGTGAAAACGACACATGACGACCCACGTGGTGTAGCAGCTGGCGTGGTAAAGTCTTTTCGAAACTGTTTGATAGAAAATAATATTTTGCCAGAAGAGGTTATCTTTGTGGCACATAGTACTACTCAAGCAACGAATGCTTTAATAGAAGGCGATGTTGCCAAGGTTGGAATTGTTGGTATGGCAAAGGGAGGATTAGAAGGATTTCTAGCAAAAAAACAAACCCAGATATCCAATATTGATCTCGGAAATAGCAAAGAAATCCAGATATTAAACTGTTTTATCAAAACAAAGAAAATGACGGAAGATTCCGTAAAAATAGCCATTGACGACATGGTTTCTAAGGGGGCGCAAGTAATTGTATCATCAATGGCATTTGGTGTAGATGATGCGGGACCTGAAAAATTAGTATATGAAATGGCGTCAAAGAAGCAAATTCCAACTACAATGGCATCTGATATTACAAAGTTATATGGCTTAACCAGAAGAACCAGAACCGCTGCCATCAATGCCAGTATCCTTCCCAAGATGTTAGATACTGCAAATTCAACCGAAGGGTCAGTAAGAGAAGCAGGTGTACATGTTCCGTTAATGATTATGAGAGGTGACGGCGGTGTAATGGAAATCGCGGAGATGAAAAAACGTCCGGTGCTCACCATGCTTTCTGGTCCTGCTGCTTCTGTCATGGGCTCCTTAATGTATCTAAGAGCATCTAATGGTGTTTACTTTGAAGTAGGAGGAACTACAACGAACATTGGTGTCATCAAAAATGGTAGACCAGCAATCGATTACTCTATTGTTGGAGGTCACTCCACCTACATCAACTCCTTAGATGTTCGTGTATTAGGTGTGGCAGGCGGTTCGATGGTAAGGGCAGATAAAAATGGTATTATCGATGTGGGGCCAAGATCCGCTCACATTGCAGGATTAGATTATTCTGCATATACAGAGGAAGATAAAATAAAGGGTGCAAAAGTAGAGTTTTTCTCACCAAAGAAAGGCGATCCCGCAGACTATGTTGCAGTTCGTTTGGAAAGTGGTGAGCGGGTGACAATTACAAATTCTTGTGCAGCAAATGTATTAGGTTTAGTAAAACCAGAACATTTCTCTTATGGGAATGTAGAAGCGGCAAGAAAAGCCATGAAAGCACTGGCAGATTATTGCCAAACTACCGTAGAAGATATTGCAACTCAAATCATGGAAAAATCTTATGCCAAGATAGAACCGATCATATTGGCTTTGGCAGAAAAGTATAAATTAGAAAAGGATCAGATTTCCCTCGTAGGCGTTGGAGGCGGTGCAGCTTCTTTGATTGTTTACTTTGCAGAAAAGATGGGATTAAAATATAGCATTCCGGAAAACGCAGAAGTTATTTCCTCTATCGGTGTAGCTCTATCTATGGTAAGAGACGTAGTGGAGCGTAATATTCCAAATCCTACGAAAGAAGTGATTCAATCTCTTAAGATGGAAGCAATGAACAAAGCAATTGAAAGTGGTGCGACACCGGAAAGCATAGAAATCCATATTGAGATCGATCCACAGACCTCTAAGGTGACAGCAATTGCTACTGGTTCTACCGAAGTGAAGGCTGTAGATTTATTAAAAGCTTGTGATGTGGAGGAAGCGAGACAGATAGCAGCAAAAGACCTTCGTGTTCCGCTAGATCATATAGTACTTCTAGAAAAGACTCAATATTTTAGTGTCTTTGGTGAAAAAACAGAAAAACCAGGGGAAGCCACTGCTGTTCGTATCCTTGATAACAAAGGATTTATCAAGGTGCAGCGAGGGCGCGCAATGGTAGTGAAAACAACAGCTAGAGATTATCTTGAGAAAGTAAAGAAGCTTTGGGAGCAGATGGCAGTTTATCAAACAGAACTGATAGCAAGACCGGAATACTATCTGTGTATTGGTGCACGTATCATGGACTTTTCTGCCAACAACTTCGAGCAATTAGAGTTGCTTTTGGACATTGAATTATGCACCGTGGAGCCGGAAACGGAGATAGTGATTGTAGCAGCAAACATAAAACAGTCTTAAGTTACTTACGCTTAAGTTGGTTAAGAGGAAGGTGAGAGGGTGCAACTGGGATTTGAAGAAATGATTCAAAATCTTATGGGGATTGATGATGTATCCTGGGGTCTCTATGCGTTTTCGAGGGATCAGCTAAAGCGTTGCATAACAGAAGATGATAAAATACAAATGATTCATAGGGCGATTGCATGCGGAAAAGATTATGCAAAACTTATCCAGTGTGAAACGGGGACCAATGATCCACGTAGGATTGCTAAAAAGTTTAACTTACAGATCATTCAAAAGTCGGAAGAGATAACAGGTTCACAAATACTATTTGCATTATTTACACCTCCAAGCCAAATACAGATTATGAATGAGCCAATTAATAGAGCTGTACAGTTAGTTCCTAAGGAAAAAGCGATTCTGATTGAACTTTTTCAACAAAATAGTATAATAAATACTATCTTAGGTCACGAAATTTTTCACTTTTTAGAGCAGAGAGAGGAAAAGATCTATACTCAAACGGAAAAAGTGGTGCTATGGAGGTTTTTAGGGTATCGGTATAATTCAACCATACGTGCACTTAGTGAAATTGGTGCTATGGCATTTACGAAGGAACTGAATGGATTATGTTATTCTCCGTTTTTGCTGGATGTATTATTGTTTTATAGCTATAATTCTGTTGCTGCAAGAAAAATTTATGATGACATTATAGGAATAAGTTCAGGAAGGTGTAGATTAACAGTTGAAGATAATTCATAATTCACTAAATGATGTGACTTACAATAAGATAAGAGAAGATATCATGAACATGACGTTAGAGCCAGGCACGGATGTGAGCGTTCAGAAGCTATCGGAACGCTATGGTGTAAGCAGGACGCCAGTACGTGAGGCAGTTGTTCGTCTTCAGCAGTCCGGTCTTGTGGAAATCTATCCACAAAGAAAGACCGTGGTATCTAAAATCGATATTGATCGTATTCATGAAGAATGGTTTATCCGTACAACGCTGGAATCTGCAGTGGTAGATGAATTTATTCGCAAATGTAGCGAGTTGGTGGCTGATACTCTACAAGAATTAGTGAATAAGCAAAAACGGTATTTGGATAAAGAGCATTTTATGGACTTTTATTTAAAAGATAACCGTTTTCACCAACTGATTTTTGAAACGGCTGATGAAAGTCTTTCTTGGCAAACAATTGAGGATACAGCCTCTCATTATAATCGTATCCGTCTGATGCATGGTAAAATTCTAGGAAATGATCTGGTGACTATTAAAGAGCATGAACGAATCGTTGAGGCAGCAAGAAAAAGGGATGTGGTTGAAATGCGTGCCGTTGTAAAGGAACACTCTTATCACTTGTTAGATCAAGTTAAGGTTATGATGAAACAATTTCCACAATTCTTCCAATGCAACAATTCGGAATGGTTAGACGATTACAATTAATGTAAAATGGAAGAGTTTAATAGGGCATGTTTAGAAGGAGAGTACTTCTAAGCAAGCCCTATTTTATGTTAAATTTATTAAAACCCATTAACATACTTATGCTATAGGATGGTACATAGTCAAAGGAATTTATTCCTTTTTGATAAACCTAGTGCTATAATGAGAAAATGCAAAGGAATCAGTGGTAATAAAAACGAAAGAGGCATAACATCTATGAAAAATCTGACCGAAGGAAATATCAAAAAGCAATTAATTAGTTTTTCCATTCCAATTATTTTGGGAAATATCTTTCAATTAACTTATAACGCAGTAGATTCTATTATAGTAGGTAGATTTATTGGAAAGGATGCACTGGCTGCGGTAGGGACTGCAAATCCAATTATGAACATTGTAATTCTTGGTATCACAGGAATTTGTATTGGAGCGTCGGTCTTAATGAGTAGCTTATTTGGAGCCGGTAAATACGAGGACTTAAAAAAAGAATTATCTACAACACTAATATTTGGAGCTTTTTTCTCCGTAATTGTAGCAGGACTTGGTATGCTTTGTTCGGAAGGATTACTTAGGATGATGAAGGTACCTAGAGATATCTTAAGAGATTCAACGATATATTTGAAAATAATATTTCTTGGTATGCCATTCACCTATTTATATAATGCATTTGCATCCGCCCTTCGAAGTGTAGGAGACTCAAAAACTCCTATTCTATTTCTTGGATTTGCCTCCGTATTAAATGGGGTTCTGGATATCATTTTTATTGCAGGTTTTGGATATGGTATCGTAACTTCTGCGCTTACAACAATCATAGCAGAAGCGATATCTGCATTATTATGTGTAATCTACGTGAATCGTAAGGTGCTATTACTTCAATTAAAAAGAACCGAGTTAAAGTTTGACCGTATTCTTTTTAAAGAAACTATAAAGCATGGTTCTGTGACAGCACTTCAACAATCCTGTCAGCCCATAGGGAAACTTTTTATTCAAAGTGCTATCAATCCTCTTGGGGTTGATATGATGGCAGCTTTTAATGCGGTAAATCGAGTGGATGATTTTGCATTTACTCCTGAGCAAAGCATAGCCAGCGCTATGATGACTTTTGTTGCTCAAAATAGAGGTGCTGGAAAAAAGGAACGTATGAGAAAGGGACTAAGCAACGGTCTTTTTGTAGAAGTTTTGTATTGGTCAATTATATGTATTGTCATTACGTTGTTTAAGACACCAATCATGAGGCTTTTTGTTTCAGGAGAGGAAAAGGTATTAATAAATGCCGGTACTACTTATTTGGGATATATGGCATTTTTCTACTTACTACCTGCATTTACAAATGGGTTACAAGGTTTCTTCCGAGGAATGGGAGATATGAAGATAACACTTGTTGGTACATTAACGCAAATTTCTCTTCGAGTATTGTTTGTTTTTATACTTGTACCAAAAGTAGGGTTAGTTGGTGTAGCGTTTGCAAGTTTAATTGGTTGGATAGGCATGCTTTTAGTGGAGATTCCTTATAGTAGGAGATATCTCACAGAAAAAGAGGGATAACTGTGTTATAGGTGAATAAAGATGGTTTATTCGAAAGACATAGAGTTGAATTTGCTCTGGGATAACAGTATTATAGGTGAATGAAGATTTAAATACTTGAGATAAATATAAGTCGTGATAGGCTATGGGGTTGAAGCATAAGCTATAAAGAAATGTGAAAAAACAATCAAGTATTTAGGAAACATGACGATATGTTTTAACGAGTGTTTATTCATACTATCACGACAACAAAATAAGGGGGACCGCATGGTAGAAGAACAAAAATATAAGTATAGAAATTATACTATAAAATGGATCGCTATTAGCATTGTAGCTGCCATTGTAATGCTTATTGTTAGTAAATTTGGAATAATCGCTATTCTTAAAGGACCGGTAGAGTTATCTGGTGAATGGGATTTAGAAGAGTTAGATGGAAAATATGTGACCTTAGATGTAGATTGGATAATGGGAGTATTTGCGGAAGAAAGCAGTACAAATTCAAAGACGAATGAAACGAAAACAACCAGTGTATGGTATCTGGGAGACTATTATGATGAAGCTTCGGATTACGAGGTATTCTACGGAATTAAGGTTAGTGAAGGTAATAAAGACGGATTAGAAAGAATTAAGAATGAAATATCAAGTAGTACATACCCATCTAAAAACCAGAGAATTACAGGAACATTTAAGAAGATGGATGGAGAGATATTGCAATTCTATAATGAAGTTATAGAAGAAAACTATAGGGATACGCTCGTCAATGCCATACCGTATGCTATTTTTGATAAAGAAGTGAATGGTGTTGATATTATTATTGTATATATACTATCTGTTGGAGCTGCAATTGCGTTAATTATTGCAATCATTGGATTAATTGGATTATTTGTTGGAAAACCAGATAAGTACATAAAGAAATTTTTAGATAGCAATAACAAAGCAACTCTATCACGATTGGAACTAGATTATAGCAAGGGGAAAGTAATTGGTAAGAATATAGTGACAGGTAGAAAGTACACGTTTTATCAAACAGGAGCCTATATGCGTGTAGTAGACCATACGGAGTTTGTATGGGCATATTATTTTAGTAGAAGCGGAAAGTACTCACAAAGTTTAGTTCGTACATTTAACATCAATAAGAAAAAAATAGAAATCAATGCTTGCAAGGCAGATGCAGATGCATTATTACAGTATTATCAAGAGTCTCAACCTCAAATGATGGTAGGATATGATAAAGATTTGGAAAAATGTTTTAATAAAGATTTTGATATATTTCTAGGATATTGCTATAAAGATGCGAAAGCAAAGTGGGAAGTAGAAGAACAATTTTTTGAGTAAGACATAAAATCAATTAATTTTGTTTAAGAAATTAATTTAATTGATTAGATTAAGAATAATAAATCCAAGGAATTAATTTTAGAAAATAAAAACAATGGAATCAGATCAGATAAATAAAACCAAGTATTTTGCTTAATAAAATAAATCCAAGGTATTAATTTACGAATATTTAATATTAGAGTTATAAAGGTGTCTATAGAAAGGGCAGACTAAATTATCCAATGTTATCTGGGGATAGTTTAGTCTGCCCTTCATCTTATGATTATTTAGACTTGTTATGCAATTATAAATTAGTACGCAATAATCTGTAGAGATATTATTTTACTATGATGTTTTAGAATTGTAAGTCATCAAAATTAGCAACAATAGCATCCGTTGTTTCTTCAGAGGACATAACTAATAAAATAACGTCGTCTTTATATGTTACAGCTACCTTATCAGCAGTAACACAAATCCATTTTCTTGGGTCTGCATTTGCCTTTACATCTTTTGCAACGCTTTCTATATCACTAGAGCTTGGGACACGTAAAAGTACTACGGAATGTGCGATAGACATAATCGCAGCATCAGCAGCGAGACCCTCAGCCCCAGGAATTGCATCCATATTTAAATAATATGAAAAATTATTTTCGTCGATCTTTGTATTCATAATCATTGGAAGGTCAACTCCCTCTAAAATAGCACTCATCATATCTTCTAAGCTTTTCTTTTCTGCTGGAGCTTCAGGGGTAGCAGTTGGAGCTTTTGTAGGCTTTGGAGTACTTGTAGGCTTTGGAGTATTTGTTGGTTTTGGTGTACTAGTTGGCTTTGGAGTACTGGTTGGTTTACTAGGTGATTTTGTTGGGTCTGGTGACTTCGTTGGAGCTTTGGTAGCTTCCGGAGCCTTTGTAGGCGCTATAGTTTCCTTTGGTTCTTCAGTAGGTTCTGCTGTTGGCTCACTAGTTGGTTCAGCTGTAGGTTCAATTGTTGGCGTATTATCTGGTATTTCGGTTGGCGTATTAGTAGGTTCAGTTGTAGGAGTTTCCGTTACTGTTGGTGTAGCAGTAGGTTGTACATCGTTTGTTTTCTTATCCCCAGAACAAGCGGTCATACTAAGGGCTAAGGTTGCTGATAGTAATAAACATAAAGATTTTTTCATAATAATTCTCCTTTTTTTCCTTCGTAATTTCAACTAAGTTGAGATACATGTTTTAGACGAAGTTAAGAAAAGCATAGTTCCATATTTTTAAAAATTTGTTCCTTTTCTCTTTTTATGGGAAGTAATTCTAAAAAGAGATATGAATCTATGAAGATAGGAAATAGTTAAGGAGATTGAAATTTAGTTACTATTGAAAAGGGGCTTTATTAATCACGCCTATAATGGTATAATGAAGAATACAATTGCAGTCTTAAAGCTTGTGTCATATGAATCTTAACAGCAGTAACGCAATGGTTTCACTGTGAAATGGGATACATATCACATCATTGGCTAGAAGCATATAGGAAGAAAGTAAAGAAGTTGTGACTTCTCTCTTTGTAAGTTTATGCTAAAGCATGCAGATGGGAGTTTATATGAGAAATAGAAAAAGGTTATGCGGAGCCTTACGAGCTTATTTAAGATGGCCACTCTTACTTACTGCATTATTAGTGGTTATGAATATTTGCATATATATGATTGACCGAAAGGCAAGTGTAGTTATGACTTGCTTTGTTGTGCTATACTTTGTGATAGCACTTTCGTTGTTTTTTGTAAAACGCCCAAGTATCATGGGTGATATGGTGCGTTTTGCATCAAACTATGGTCAGGTGCAAAGTAAGCTGCTAAAGGAATTATCTCTTCCTTATGCAGTGATTGATAGTACCGGAAAGATGTTATGGGCAAATGATGAATTTTGCGATATCATTCATTCGGAACGTAGGGCACGACATGCGATTACGAATATTTTCCCGGAGATTACGAACGATATATTACCAGTAAGCGAGATGGATGTAGAAGTCCATTTATCTTATGCAGATGCGAATTATAAAGTAGTATTACGTCGAGTTTTAATTCCGGATTTTGAAGAAGATAGCTATTATATGGAAGATGAAACAACAATACAAAATAGTTCCTATTTAATTGCAATGTACCTTCATGATGAAACAGAAATTGTGGCTTTACAGAAGGAAAATCATGATCAGCGCCAAATTGTTGGTCTATTATACATTGATAATTATGAGGAAGCATTGGAGAGTATTGATGAAGTACGAAGATCTTTACTCACAGCGCTTGTGGATCGAAAAATCAATAAGTATATGCAAAATATCGATGCAGTAATTAAGAAAATCGAAAAAGACAAGTATATATTTGTATTCCAGAATAAGTACATGCAGCAACTTCAAAGTAATCGTTTCTCTATTTTAGAGGAAGTTCGAAATGTTAATATCGGTAATGAGATGTCAGTTACGATTAGTATGGGCCTTGGAGTTAGTGCCGATTGCTATATGAGAGGTTATGAATTCGCTCGAGCAGCAATTGACCTTGCCTTAGGACGTGGTGGCGATCAAGCAGTTATTAAAGAGGGCGAGAAGATTTCATATTACGGTGGTAAGAGTGTTTCTGTAGAGAAGAATACAAGAGTTAAGGCAAGAGTAAAAGCTCATGCGTTACGTGAATTTGTGGAAGCAAAAGATAAAATCGTTATCATGGGTCATTCTATCGGTGATGTAGATTCCTTTGGTGCAGCAATTGGTATGTATCGAATTGCAAAAACGTTAGGTAAAAAAGCGCATATCGTAATTAATGAAGTAACAAGTTCTGTTCGCCCAATACTTTCAAGGTTTACAAATAATCCAGACTACGAAGAAGACATGTTTTTAAATAGCTCTAGTGCCATACAGACAGTTGATATGAATACCCTGTTAATTGTAGTGGATGTCAACAGACCTAGTTATACCGAGTGTCCAGAATTGCTGGAATTAACGAAAACAATTGTAATTCTCGATCATCATCGCCAGACAGGAGAAGCTGTTGAGAACGCAGTTTTATCCTATATCGAGCCATATGCTTCCTCTTCTTGTGAGATGGTTGCAGAGGTTTTACAATACATTGGAGATGGATTAAAACTTCGTCAATGCGAAGCAGATGCGATGTATGCGGGCATTATGATTGATACGAATAATTTCTTAAATAAAACAGGTGTTAGAACATTTGAAGCTGCGGCATATCTTCGTCGTAGTGGTGCTGATGTTACAAGGATTCGAAAGGCATTTCGTACCGAGATGCCAGAATATATGACAAAGGCTGAGGCAATTACTTCAACCGAAGTTTTTATGGATAAGTATGCATTTGCAGAATGTAGCAGCGAGGGTATTGATAGTCCAACCGTTCTTGGTGCTCAGGTGGCAAATGAACTTCTTAATATTAATAACATGAAGGCTTCTTTTGTATTCACACAGTTTAATAGTAAGATTTATATCAGTGCACGTTCCATAGATGAATTAAATGTTCAGGTTGTTATGGAAAAACTGGGGGGTGGCGGTCATATGAGTGTAGCTGGTGCTCAGCTTAGTGACTGTACACTATCAGAAGCAATGCAAAAGGTAAAGGATGTATTAACAAAGATGACAGAGGAAGGAGACATATAAATGCAGGTTATATTATTAGAAGATGTAAAGGCTCTAGGAAAGAAGGGCGAAGTTGTTAAAGTAAGTGATGGGTATGCAAGAAACTTTATCTTGCCAAAGAAATTAGGATTAGAGGCAACACCTAAGAACTTAAATGATCTAAAACTACAAAAAGCAGCAGAGGCTAAGCTTGCGCAAGAGATTTTAGAACAGGCGAGGGTACTTGCAAAAGAAATTGAATCAAAGAGTGTTTTATTAAAGATTAAAGCGGGTGAAGGTGGCAGAACATTTGGATCTGTTTCAACCAAGGAAATCGCCATTGCATTAAAAGAACAATTAGGACATGACATTGATAAGAAAAAACTTGTACTAAATGATCCAATTAAGAATATGGGAACTTATACTGTACCGGTAAAGTTACACCCAAAAGTAACTGCTGAACTTAAGGTAAAAGTAGATAGTCTGTAAGGAGAGCATCAGCCATGGATGAGGCATTTATTAAAAAGATACAACCGCATAGTGCAGAAGCCGAGCAATCGGTAATAGGTTCTATGATTATGGACCGAGATGCGATTATTACTGCCTCTGAAATATTGAATGCAGAAGATTTTTATCAGCATCAGTATGGTGTACTATACGATGCTATGATAGAGCTGTTTCAGGAAGGAAAACCTGTTGATTTAATCACGCTTCAAAGTAAACTAAAAGAAAAGGAAGTACCACCGGAATTATGTAGCTTAGAGTTTATCAGTGATTTGATTCGTTCAGTTCCAACATCAGCAAATGTAAAGTATTATGCAACAATTGTTAGTGAAAAAGCACTACTTCGGCGATTGATTAAGGTGACGGAAGGAATCACTAATATGTGTTACCTTGATAAAGAGAAGGTAGATGTGGTTTTAGAACAGACAGAGAAAGAAGTCTTTAGTATTGTTCAAAACCGTAGTGCTGGTGATTTCGTTAGTATCAAGGATATTGTTATCAAATCACTAGATAGTATAGAAGCAGCATCAAAAAGCAAGGGAAGCGTTACTGGAATTGCTACGGGATTTTATGATTTAGATTATAAGATGGCTGGTTTACAGCCATCGGATTTGATTTTGATAGCAGCAAGACCATCTATGGGTAAGACTGCCTTTGTCTTAAATATCGCCGAATATGTGGCGGTTCGAAGTAAAATAACGACAGCAATTTTTAGTTTGGAAATGTCAAAGAATCAGCTTGTAAACCGTATCTTATCCATGAACTCCAAAGTAGACTCTCAAGCGATTCGAAGCGGTGAGTTAAACGATGAGGATTGGGCGAAGTTAATGGAAAGTGCAAGAGCTGTCGGTGAGTCAGGATTAATTATCGATGACACACCAGGTATCTCCATAACAGAACTGCGTTCAAAATGTAGAAAGTTTAAGTTAGAGCATAATCTTGGGCTAATCATAATCGACTATCTTCAGCTGATGTCAGGTGGCAAGAAATCGGAATCTAGACAACAAGAAATTTCCGAGATATCTCGTTCATTAAAGGCCTTAGCTAGGGAGGTAAATTGTCCGGTAATTGCATTATCACAGTTATCTCGTGCAGTAGAGCAACGTCCAGATAAAAGGCCAATGTTATCTGACCTTCGTGAATCTGGTGCAATTGAGCAGGATGCTGACGTTGTTATGTTTATATACCGAGATGATTATTATAATCATGACTCTGAGGATGCTGGTATATCTGAGATTATTATAGGAAAGCAAAGAAATGGTCCAACCGGAACCGTAAAACTAGCTTGGTTATCTCAGTTTACAAAATTTGCGAACTTAGAACGATAATTCAATAGGAAGTGACAAAGATTAAGTTTTAGAGGGTGTTTTTGCAACACTCTCTTTTTTTTTATAGATTGCTGTCGAAGGGTTTTTTTAAAATATAAGGACGAGTTGTTGCATTTCAAAAGTCAAATGTTATAATTAGGAAGTGGAAAATTATAACATTTCGGAGGACGCATATGGAGGACAGGATTTATATGATATCGGAGGCTTCAAAAATGATTGAAGTCAAATCAAATGAGCTTCGATACATGGAAGATCAATTGGAACTAGATATCCCCCGCAATGAGTTAGGATATCGATACTATAGGTTACAGGATATCGAATTATTAAAAACTGTAAACATATTAAAGAATGAAGGCTTTTCTTTTAAGGTCATTCAGATGATACTACCTTACATAGATAAATTGTTTTCCATGGAGCCTGGGCGTATGGATTTATTTAAGGACAAGCTAGGAGTAGCAACAGGGCTTTTTGGAACAAAAGCACAGCAGAATTTGCGCACTCAATATGCAAAGTGGCGGGATACAATGAACTTAGATAGTATGGAAGAAACATCTAATACAGAGAATTTGAATGCTAAAGGAGAGCTAGGAGACGTGCAGTTTATGAAAGAACTAACCGAACCAAATGCAGATTTATTGGAATATAAAGAAGCAATAAAACAAGAGAAATCATTAGACAGTGAAGAACCTGTGGAGATAATAGAGGAGGAACTTAGAATATCCAAAGAGGTAGAGGCGAAAGGCATTAAGTCTGGAAATAATAATCAAGATAAAGTAAAGCAATTTGTTCAAATTATGCAAGGGATTATGGTGGACGCAATGCAGGAAAATAGCCAGTACTTAGCAAAGGATATTAGCCGAACAGTATCGGAATCTGTGGTAAAAGAGATGGATTATCGTATTAGGATGAGAGAAGAAAGAGAAGAGGAACGTTATAAACAACTTGACCGTTTAATAAGAGAAACCCAGGCGAAAGGACAGGTAGCTGCAACGAGAGAACAGGGTGGTAAAAAAAGAGAGAGTAAATTTTTTAAAAAAAATAAAGTTAGAATTTAAGAGGTGAGCCAAACTTTCATCATAAACAAAAAAGGCTGTTGTATAGGTACAACAGCCCTTCTTTGTACATGATAAGATATCTTGTCATGACAATAGAATCACATAATGTGTATGTCTATTGATAGAATCCAACGATTCTTATGTGTTTGATTAACCCTCGATAGAACCTGTTGGGCAAGTAGATGCACAAGCGCCACAATCTAAGCATGCATCTGCATCAATCTCGTAATGAGAAGCGCCTTCAGAGATAGCTCCTACTGGACATTCGCTAGCACAAGCACCACAGCTGATGCAACCATCGTTAATTACGTATGCCATTTTGTTTACCTCCTTTAATGATTTGATTTCATTTTACTCTAAATGGACAAAGAATACAAGAACTAATTTAACTCTATCTTCTCTTTACTAAAAATTGAAATCCACGATGGGAGTTTTAAATTTTTAACTATGAGACTTGACGGCAACAATTGGTTAAACTATAATGTAATGAACACGTTACCGTGTTTAATTTGGACAAGTGTTACTCATAAGGAGGTAATGAATATGAAAATTACGAAGGATATGATTATCGCAGATATTATTGCAGTTGATCAGAAGTTAATTCCTATATTATTAGATGCCGGAATGCATTGTATTGGATGTCCATCTGCTCAAGCAGAGACATTAGAGGAAGCATGTATGGTTCATGGAATCGAAGTAGAAGAGTTAGTTGCAAAATTAAATGCTTTTGAAGATGCAAAATAAATAGAAATTCTTAGATATTTAGGTAGATTCTAAGAAAATGTGCAGTTTTTGCACCATCAACTAGAATTAATCTTAAAAAAGATTAGTCATATAGGAAGTCATAGAAAAGTAAAAGGGGCTGTAATTATACAGCCCCTTTTCTATGTGAGTTTAATACAACTATAACTGGCGTAAATGAATAGCATCTAATTACAATGTACTTAATCTTTGGATCGCTTTATCTGCAAGAATTACTTCATAATGTTCTTTATAGTAGGCAATACTTGCGTAATTTGTTTTCTCAGACTTCCCGTATTCGGAGATAATATTACATACCTTATTAAAATCCTCTGGTGTGTGTTTTGAGATATGCACAACTAAGTAATATTTAGAATCTACCGGATTTTTATATAAGGTATTATATCCTTGATAAAATGGTACGATGATTCTTGCTAGGTTAGTGAGTTCACTTAAATTACGGAAGGTAAATATTTTATAGAGAGAGCTTGCTAACTGTACAAATTCCTCGTTAACCTTAGCCTGCTTTTCGGATTCTTTTGGTTTTAAAACTGTTTCTTTATCAGAAGGTGCACCTTTTTCACGCTTTCCAAGTAATTCTCCAAGGTGCTCAAAACAATTTAGAATCTCATCTGCATAAGCATCTTCCTCTTCTTCTTCCTCTTCCTCTAAGTCATCATCACCGGATGCATAAGGCGTAAAGTTAGAAAATCTAGTGTCTAGTTCATCTGGATCCTCTACTTTAGTAATTATAAGAACCAAGCAATCTGCCGATACCGGTGTAGCTTCTATCATCAGTGGAATATCTTCCGCTTCAAAACCAAATTCATAAGCAGCTTGTTGCATCATATCACGAAAGAGCTGTTTTGCTTTATCACTACCATATGCTAATTCACTAATGCGTAGTTCCCGGT
Organism: Bacillota bacterium; assembly: GCA_023387655.1. Classification (GTDB taxonomy): domain Bacteria; phylum Bacillota; class Clostridia; order Lachnospirales; family Lachnospiraceae; genus Lachnoclostridium. Next base: position 36,018 of record JAEWHR010000035.1, on the reverse strand, counting down.
CCATAAGATCTTCCTTATTCAGTGTGCATCGAATCTGAGTATCGCTTATTTTTTCAAGTTTCATAGAATCACACCCCTTTCTATTCTTACGGCTCTATTCTATTTTGAGTCTTAACATCATTTGCATAGTATAAACAACAAGGGCTGGTAACCCTATTGTCTTGAACAAAGTATAATGGATAACTTTAGATAAGTCAATAACCTGTACATTTTAGAATTATCGTCAGAATAACCAAAAATACTACATTACTTTGTACAGTACGAATTGCGAAATCTCATTGCATCGGAGAGGAAAGTTACCTATAATAGAGATAGATTCGTTTCCTTCTAAAAAAGATAGTTATAAGCCAGTGTTTTAATAAAATTTATTTAGGATTATGACTCATTTGTTTTCCGATAGAAAGGAGAGTATGCAAAACGACCATTGGTATGAAAAATACCGTATCCAAAAAGAATTGAAGAGAAATAAGGATACTATAGTATATTTAGCGGAACATATATCGTTACAAAGTCTTTGTATATTAAAACAAATCGATAAAAAATCTCCTTTGTGTAGGGGGCTGTACCAAGAGGCGAAAATTCTTAGCAGTTTACATAGCGCATCAATTCCATGCGTATTTGATTTTATAGAAACTAAGGATTTTGCTTGTTTGATAATGCAATATTTTCCGGGTAAAACATTATCAAGCGTCTGTCAAACATTTGAACTTTCTGAGAAGTTGATTCTATCTTATGCAATCTTGTTATGTGATATTCTTAAGTATCTTCATTCCCAAAAGCAACCTGTACTTCATCTTGACATAAAACCCTCAAATCTTTTGATATCCGAATCTAATATTTATTTAATCGACTTTGGTAGTGCTATACGAAAATCAGATCTACAAAAAGAACGTTTTGGTACAAGATGGTTTGCACCGCCTGAGCAGTATGAAGAGTCCACTCTAGATGAGCGAGCTGATATTTATTCCTTTGGTATGGTATTGTATTATATGGTATTTGGAGAAGAATATACAAAGAGAAAAGGGGAAAATATTGAAGAAAATAACCGATGTAGCAGTGAGCTTTCGGGGATAATTAATCGCTGTTTAAGACTTAAAAAGACAAGCAGATATTCATCTATCACGGAGGTTAGAAAGCGATTGATACAGATACAACAAAAACAAAATAAGATCGGAGAAGGGAAAGAATCAGTTAGTTACTCAGTGAGCGGTTCACAACAACATATCGGATGTACTCATTTTGCAATGAAACTATGTCAATTTTTAAAGTATCAGTATGGCACTTGCCTGTATGTAGAAAGAAATCTAACTCATGCAGTACGTGATATGTTGATGAAAAATGGAAGATTAAATTCAGATGGAATCTATGAATATGAAGGGATTCCTATGTTACCGTTTCACGAAGGAAGAATTATATCAGATGAAATTTTATTAAAATATGAACATATAGTTTATGATTATGGTGTTTTTATAGAAGAGAATAGTGAGGACTACTTAAAGGGAAAGCTATGCTTTGCTGTTGTTGGGGCAAAGGATTGGGAAATCACGAAAACAAAACAATTATACATTCATCTTAAGCATAGCAAAATAATTTATTTTGCAAATTTTATTACGTCACAAGAACAAGCAAAACTATTACGAAGAGAAAGCTTAGATATAGAACGATTGCCATACGAATCTTTAAGTGTCTACGGTAAAGCATCCGCAACTACAAGATTGTTGCGGGATATTTTATAAACATTATGTGTAACAAATCACATAGATAGGAATTATAATGAAAGATCAAGAATGAAATTATCTAATAAGATTAAAGGAAAAGGGTGCAAAGGAATAAGAATGAAAAAAAAGCTAGAGGTGTACAGGAATATAGGATTACTGGGGTTACATCGTAGTTCTGGAGTTACTCATCTTACGCTACTAATGGCTCAATATTTAAGAGGCTGTCTGGGGCATAATGTAACCGTTTTAGAAAAAAGTGGACGTTCTGATTTAGACTCCCTATCAAATTATTATCCTTTTTACAAAAAATGCACCAATGGATTTTATTTACACGGAATTCAGTTCTTGATAAACGACTCTCTGTCAATTAATAATGATGAAGATAGGTGTGTCTTAATTGATTTTGGTACAAATTACAAAGGGTTTCTGGAGACACAAGAAAAATTAGATATTCTAATATATGTATACACGAACGCACCGTGGTATCAAGGAGAGGATTTTTTACGGAAGTATATGGAGGTTAAGAAGAATCTGAAAATAGCCGTTATCTGTAATATGGCAACAAAAAAGTCGTTAAAGAAAGGATTAAGCCTATCGATGAAACCGAGTGTGCTTGGATTGGAGCCAGATTTTTTTAATCCATCGGTAGAATCAATACGGGTATTTGAATCTATACTTTGTATATAGTTTTTTCATTTCAGGCATTCACTTAAAAGATGAAGTAATAAGCAATGCAACTTTGTATCGGTAATCTGTTATAAACGGGAGTTAAGATGCATATCACAACCTTCTTATTCCAAACAAATTAATGTATTACCAATTGTTCTTATGATACATATCAGGGTCGAAGTTTCGAAAGGTTGAAAATCTATCAGCCATATATCCAAATGAAATACTCGCACTAGCATTGTAATTACTATGGTTTTTTAAGATGTATAAATGCAACTTGAGTTTCGCATAATAATTCGAGAACTCACAGGTCAAAACAGTCTTTTATCAATCATATTTGCTTTGGGAGCAATTTTCTCAATACACTGCTTATTGCAAATAGGATAAAAGACTGTTTTTGTGCTATTAAGATTAAAATAAAGGAATGGAATAAACCATATTAGGATATTACTTATATGATTAGGTGCTGTAATTGGAGTAATTTTAGTTCTATATTTATATAATTTTAAGGAAAAAGCGTGGAAAACATCGAAATAATAGATGACGTTACTAGGAAAAAATGCTATAATATTTAGTATCGATTAGTTTACCCAGGCATTAACATGCTCACAAAACTCAAAGGAGAATATCAAGAGAGGTTAATATGGAAAGAAGAAAAAAGCTTGCAATCATTGGAACTATCGCAGTAGCGGTTGTCGTACTTGCGATCGTTGTATCTTATATTGTAGAGAAAAATACACCAAGTAAAGAGGTTAAAGCATTATCTGAATACTATCAAGTTCCGGAAGGGGAAGCAATGGTTATTATGGATGATGTAGTCTATGAGAAAAATGCTAAACTCATGGATGGTGTTTTATATATGGACCTTGAAACCATTAAAGTTAATTTTAATAAGAGATTTTATTGGGATTCTATAGAAAATGTATTAATCTATACCACACCAACTGAAATTATTAAAGCAGAGGTCGGAACGAAAGAATATCTGGTCAATAAAAATAAAGTATCTGCTAACTATCCAATTGTAAAAACAGTCGGGACAGAAGTTTATGTGGCTCTTCCATTTGTGGCAGAATACTCGGATATGCGTTATGAGGCGTATGAAAACCCAGACCTAGTAGTGATTAAGTGTAAATGGGGGGATTATTTATTTGCCGATGTAGAGACTGCAACCCAAGTAAGAACAGAAGCATCCATTAAAAGTCCGATTTTGAAAGAATTAAGCAAGGGAGATCGCGTACTATTAATTAACAATGGTGGGAATCAAGAAAATGGCTTCTTAACAGTTATGACAGAAGATGGAATCAGAGGTTACGTTCGAAAAAAGAACCTCTCAGATTCTTATTACGATAAAGTAACAAGTACATTTGAAGCGCCTGTATATACTAATATAACAAAAGATTATAAGATTAACTTAACCTGGCATCAGGTAACAAATCAGGAAGCAAATAAAAAATTAGGAGAGATATTGGATTCTACTAAGGGTATTACGACAATATCACCTACTTGGTATCGAATTAATTCGGTAGAAGGAACGCTATCTTCTCTCGCGAGTGAAAGTTATGTAGAAAAAGCTCATAGTTTGGGTCTTGAGGTTTGGGCTTTAGTAGACAATTTTGATTCTAATGTTGATACGTATGAAGTGTTATCAAAGACTTCAAGTAGGGAGCGTTTGATAAACGAATTGATAGCTGAAGCAATCAAATACAATCTAGATGGTATTAATATTGATTTTGAGAATTTGACAGTAGAAACAGGACCACATTACATTCAGTTCCTGCGTGAACTTTCTGTGAAGTGTCGAAGCAATCAAATAATATTATCATCTGATACTTATGTTCCTGCACCTTACTCTAAGTTCTATGATAGACAAGAACAAGGGGCTATACTTGATTATGTTGTTATTATGGCATATGATGAGCACCACAGCAAATCGGAAGTAGCTGGATCTGTTGCTTCCATCGGATTTTTACAAAAGGCAATTGATGATATGTTACTTCAAGTTCCAAAGGAAAAGTTAATCATGGGGATACCGTTTTATTCAAGACTTTGGAAGGAATATACGGAACTAGGGAGCCCGGCACTTACTTCTGAGGCAGTTAGTATGACCAGTGCGGAAAAAACATTAGAAGCAAATAAAGCAACGAAGAGTTGGGATCAAACTACAGGTCAATACTATGCAGAGTATGAAAAAAACGGAGCGAAATATAAGATTTGGCTAGAAGAAGAGGAATCCATTGAAGCTAAGATGAAACTTATTTACGAAGCAGATTTGGCAGGTGTTGCAAGTTGGAGATTAGGCTTTGAAAAACCTAGCATATGGAATGTTATTCAGAAATATGTGAATTAGAATCTTTTCCGTTTCATATGATATAAAGAAACGTAATGAAACTAGGTTAGAACAATGAAAAGACGTTACTTTAATGTTGTATTTGCAATCTTGGTTCTATGCTCGATGCTACTTCTTTCAGATAAGAGCATTGAAACCATGAAGCATATGTTTTCAAAGTCTAAGCAGTCGAATGAGGATCAAAGACGAACTGTTGTAATTGATGCCGGTCATGGAGGCTTTGATCCTGGAAAAGTTGGAGTGAATGGAGCGCTTGAAAAAGATATTAACTTGGCGATTGCTATGCAATTAAAGGAGTTATTAGAATTAAATGACTTAAACGTAGTTATGCTACGAACTGAAGATGTAGGTCTTTATTTGGAAGGTGACTCTAATAAAAAGGCATCGGATTTAAAAAGACGAGTTCAATTGATGGCAGAAGCAAAACCCGTTTTAGCAGTGAGTATTCATCAAAATAGTTTCCCACAAGAATCAGCTTATGGTGCTCAGGTATTTTACTATACGGATTCTGAACAAGGCAAAGAATTTGCTAAGATAATGCAAGCAACATTAAAAGAATTTATTACTGATGGTAATCATCGTTTGGAAAAACCAAATAAGGATTATTACCTACTAAAGAAGTCTACCTGTCCGCTCATTATAGTTGAGTGTGGCTTCCTATCGAATCAAATGGAGGCGAAACTTTTGATTACAGAGAAATATCAAAGGGAAATGGCGTGGGTAATTCATCTAGGTGTAATGAGGTATTTAAATACAATAGAATAAGTGAAACAATATTCAGCAGGTTAGTTCGTTGGATGTTTAGAAATAATTAAGAAGGTAGAAAAGTGAAAACAATAATTAAGCGAATGGATCGAGAAAATTTAAACTCAAAAGATTTTAAGGAAGCAGTAGAATTACTGAGAGATGGGCAGTTAGTAGCATTTCCTACAGAAACTGTTTATGGTCTTGGTGGTAATGCCCTTGATAAAACGGCATCAAAGCGTATCTATGAGGCAAAGGGCAGGCCGTCTGACAATCCTTTAATCGTTCACATCGCAGACATAGAAGCACTTGAAAAGTTAGCAGTAGAGGTTCCGGAGGAAGCATATCGCTTAGCAGACGCTTTCTGGCCGGGACCACTTACGATGATATTAAAAAAGAGTGAGTTGGTTCCTTTAGAAACAACAGGAGGACTTGATACTGTAGCAATCCGAATGCCTTCGGATGAAATTGCACGGAGACTTATAAAAGAATCTGGACTTTATCTTGCAGCACCAAGTGCGAATAAGTCAGGGAGACCAAGCACCACAAAAGCAGAACATGTAATTGAAGACTTGAATGGATGTGTTTCTATGATCATTGATGGTGGATCTTCAACAATTGGTTTAGAGTCAACAATAGTTGATTTAACTGGAGAGACACCTGTTATTTTACGTCCAGGCTTTATTACGAGAGAGATGCTAAATCAGTGCATTGAAGGAACAGAATATGACCGCGCTGTATTAAAAAGAGAGAAAAGTGATCCAGTAGTAGCCAAAGCTCCCGGTATGAAATATCGCCACTATGCACCAAAAGGACAACTTACAATATACGAAGGTGATACAAAACAAGTAATTGAGGCAATCAATGAAATCGCAAAACAAAAGACAGAACAAGGATTTCATGTAGGGATACTTGCTACGGAAGAGACAAAACACCAGTACTTGTATGGAGATGTAAAAAGTATTGGTACTAGAAAGAACGAAGAAACTATAGCTGCACATTTGTTTGATTGTCTTCGAGAATTTGATACGAGCAACGCTACGTATATTTTTTCTGAAAGCTTTGAGGATAATTCTTTAGGACAAGCCATTATGAACCGTCTATTAAAGGCCGCTGGATATCAGGTTGTTAGGATAGATTAGAGTTTGGTTTTTGATAGGGGATAAAAATAGGAGGAGAAATCATGCCACGAAAGTATGATAGAGTAATCTTTGTTTGTACAGGGAATACTTGCCGTAGTCCAATGGCGGAAGCACTTCTTAAAAACTTATTACAAGAGGAAGAGATAGAAATACTATCAAGAGGATTAATTGTGTTGTTTTCAGAACCAATCAATCCCAAGGCAGAAGAGGTTTTAAAAAATCATAACATACCGATTACCGGACATACAACAAAGCAGTTTAAAGCTTCAGAAGTAACTGAGAATACTTTAGTATTAACCATGACATTCAAGCAAAAGCTAAAAATTATGCAAGATTATGGTATTGAAAGTAATCTATACAGCATCAAAGAATATGTCGGAGAAATTGGCGATGTTGTTGACCCATATGGAGGAACACTTCTTGATTATGAAGGATGTTTTGTAGAACTTGCTCTATTGGTTAAGAAAACAATGTATCAGTTAATGCGAGAAGTGTAAATTAATGCGAATCAAAGGTTAGATTAGGGATAAAATAGGATATACAAGATAGTTGTTTTATGATACCATAAAACTGAAAAAACGAAAGAGTTTAAAATTGGAGGACAAACAATGATAGCACTTGGTTGTGATCATGGCGGATATGATTTAATGCAGGAAGTAATCGCTTACCTAGAGGAGAAGAAGATTCCTTTTAAGAATTTTGGGACAGATTCTAAAGCATCTTGCGATTACCCTGTTTTTGGGAAGAAGGTTGCTATGGCAGTTGCAAATAAAGAATGTGAGTTTGGTATCTTGATTTGTGGAACTGGTATTGGCATCTCCATGGCGGCAAATAAGGTAGATGGAGTTCGAGCGGCATTATGCCACGACTGCTTTAGTGCAGAAGCAACCAGACAGCACAACAATGCCAATGTACTTTGCATGGGAGGAAGAGTAGTTGGTCCTGGTCTTGCATTAAAGATTGTTGAAATCTTTTTAAACACTGAATTTTCCAACGATGAGCGACATATTAGGCGAATCTCTATGTTGGAAAACTAAATATTTTAGAGGCTGTTATAATAACGGAATTTGCATATATTATATTATACATGCAAATAAAGCCGTTAGTATAGCAGCTTTTGTAATTCATGGATTTAATTGTGAATAAAGTAACACACTTTTCCAGCCAAGGAACATGGACTTTTTTAGACAAAATGGTATAATATAACTCATGCAATGGTATATTTGGATAAAATTATAGAAAAATATTTACCAGTTTTTATTCAATATAAAAACGACATTAAGGAGAGTTTAGAGGCTTATGAAGAATAAGAGTAGTGTTGCAAAAGGAATACTAATGGTAAGTCAAATTGGTATTAGCATGCTCGTTCCTATCTTCTTATGTGTTTTTGTCGGTAGGAAATTAGATGATTGGTTAGGCACTAATTACATTATTCTTATTGGGATTTTTCTTGGAATTATGGCAGCTTTTCGCAATATTTATCAGATGACAAAAATATTTTATGCGAAAGACAAGGCAAGAGAAGATGCAGAGTTAAATCGTTTGGATGAGATGAAAAAAGAACGAGAGAGAAGACTAAAAGAAAGCAACTATGAAACAAAGGAGAAAGACTACAAGTTATAATAAATGGGAGGTTGCCTGGTATGAGTGATGGAAAAAAGACATTTCAGGAATTATTAATTGGTATCGCAGTATTTGCAATCCTATTTTTTATTCCAGGATTATTTATGAAGGTGGATAAATTAGCCTATTATCTTGGGCTTGGTTTGGGAATACTGGTAGCAGTGCTAATGACAATTAGTATGTATACAACCATAGAGAAATCCTTGTATATGGATGAAAAGAGTGCAGTGAACTATACAAAAAGAAGCGCTATATTCCGTCTTTTGTTAATTATTGTAGTGCTTGTTGCTGCAGTTTTTATAAACAGTGTCAATATATTTACCGTGGTGCTGGGAGTTTTAAGCTTAAAGTTATCGGCCTATTTGCAGCCGTTAACCCATAAATTGATTAGTAAAAAATAAGTGAAAAGGAAGGTGAGAAAGTGAGTTTAGGAGGCATTTTGCTTTCCTCAGGTGTGTTAGACCCACAAGTAGCTGATGCGGTTAACGAAGAGATAACCTTTGGTGTTGACGGTCTTTTGCGGTATGAGTTGTTTGGTCATGAGCTATGGATTACCACAACACATATCAGTTTACTGATTGTGATGATTGCTATTATAGCTTTTGCAGTGATAGCAAATGTAGCTATTAAAAAAGCGGATCCATATAAGGTACCTGGTAAGTTCATAAACTTTATTGAGTACTTGGTAGAGACCATTGATAATCTAACCAAAGCTAATATGGGCGAGAAACATGGATTAAAGTTTTCCAATTACATCGGGACCTTATTATTCTTTATCCTGTTAGCAAACATCTCTGGATTGTTTGGATTAAGATCACCGACCGCAGATTTTGGTGTAACATTAGCATTGGCTTTAGTTACTTTTGTTTTAATTCATTACAATGGATTTAAGTATCAGAAATCTGCACACATTACAAATCTATTTAAACCAATTCTTTTAACACCGATCAATATTATCGGTGAAATAGCAACACCGATTTCTTTGTCGTTACGTTTGTTTGGTAACGTATTATCAGGTACGGTAATGCTTGGATTGGTATATGGATTGTTACCAAAAGCAATACTGTTATTGGTACCGGCACCATTACATGGATACTTTGATGTATTCTCTGGAGCCATTCAGACTTACGTGTTCTGTATGTTGACGATGGTATTTATCGCAAATACATTTGAGGAAGCGTAATTTAAACTAAATACAAAAAGAGTAAAAGAAAGATTTAAGGAGGAAATATATATGATTTCTAATGAAGCATTTGTTTTAGGTTGTTCAGCAATTGGAGCAGGTCTTGCGATGATCGCAGGTATTGGACCTGGTATCGGACAGGGTATTGCAGCAGGACATGGTGCAGCTGCAGTAGGTAGAAACCCTGGTGCAAGAGGTAACATTATGTCAACTATGCTTTTAGGACAAGCGGTAGCCGAGACAACAGGTCTTTACGGTTTCGCGGTTGCTATTATTCTCTTATTTGCTAACCCACTCCTCGGTAAGCTGTAATCGGCCTCTAGAAAAATTTAAAGGAAGGGAGGCCGAAACGTGGGCAATTTGATAGCAAGCATGGTTAACAGTACTGTATTAGCAACAGCCACGAAAGAGACTGGTCTATGGAACCGTATTTTTGGTTTGGATGCACAACTGATAGCAGACGTGCTCATTATGGGACTTGCAATATTCGTACTATTTTTAGCTTTATCGTATCTTCTGTTCAACCCGGCCAGAGAGCTCTTACAAAAACGCCAAGACCGTATTAAAGAGGAAATGGATGCATCAGCAAAGGATAAAAAGGAAGCAGCGCAGTTAAAAACTAATTACGAAGCAAAGATAAAAGAAGCGTCTAAGGAAGTGGATGAAATCTTAAGCGAAGGTCGTAAAAAGGCATTAAAGCGTGAAAATGAAATTGTTGATGAAGCAAAGGTGGAAGCTTCAAGAATTATAGATAGAGCAAACAAAGAAATTGAATTAAACAAGAGCAAGATGAAGGATGAAGTAAAGCAAGAAATGATTGCTGTAGCATCCGTTATGGCTGGTAAAATTATTGCTGGTAATATAGATGAGGCAAAACAAAAACAGTTGATTGATGATACTTTGAATGAGATGGGTGATGAGACATGGCAAAGCTAGTAGCAGGGACATATGGAGAAGCGTTATTCGATTTGGCCTTGGAAAATAAGTCTCTTGACGAAATAGAAGAAGAAATCAAAGCTGTGAAGGTAGTTTTTAAGGAGAATATGGAACTTATCAAGCTCTTAAATCATCCTAAAATTACAAAGGAAGAGAAAGTAGCATTTATTGAAACTATCTTTAAAGGTAGAGTAAGTGATGATGTTACTGGTTTCCTAGTGATTATTATTAAAAAAGGAAGATATGATGAGATTTCCGAAATCTTTGATTATTTTCTAGCAAAGGTTCGTGAGCATAAGAAAATAGGAGTAGCTTATGTAACTTCTGCCATCGAACTAAGTGAGCAGGAGAAAGAAAAGATTAAGAATAAGCTTTTAGCTACAACAAAATATGTTCAATTCGAGATGAATTACAAGGTAGATGCGTCGATCCTTGGAGGACTAATCATTCGCATCGGCGATAGAGTTGTGGATAGCAGTCTAAAATCGAAACTTAACACTCTATCAAAAAATCTATTTAAGATACAGCTTGGCTAATTTTATAGTTTAAGCAATTCTTAAGAAAGAAATCTACAGAAAGAAGGTGCTTATCTCTTGAATTTAAGACCTGAAGAAATCAGTTCAGTCATAAAAGAGCAGATTAAGAATTACAGCATGCAACTTGAGGTATCCGATGTCGGTACTGTTATTCAAGTGGCAGACGGTATTGCTCGTATTCATGGTCTGGAGAATGCAATGCAAGGAGAACTTCTGGAATTTCCAGGAGAGATCTATGGCATGGTGTTAAACTTAGAAGAAGATAATGTCGGCGCCGTATTACTTGGTGATATGAAGAATATTAACGAAGGTGACACAGTGAAAACAACTGGTAGAGTAGTAGAAGTACCAGTTGGTGATGCATTGTTAGGCCGTGTCGTTAATGCTCTTGGACAACCAATTGATGGTAAGGGACCGATAGAAACAAAAAAATTCCGTCAAATAGAGCGTGTTGCGTCTGGTGTAATTGCAAGAAAATCAGTCGATACACCGCTACAGACAGGTATTAAAGCGATTGACTCTATGGTTCCAATTGGTCGTGGTCAGCGTGAGCTTATTATCGGTGATAAACAGACTGGTAAGACAGCAATAGCTCTTGATACTATAATCAATCAAAAGGGACAGAATGTAAAATGTATCTATGTAGCAATCGGTCAAAAGGCTTCTACAGTTGCTAATATAGTTAAGACATTAGAAGAGTATGGTGCACTTGACTATACTACAGTAGTTGCATCTACTGCAAGTGAGTTAGCTCCACTTCAGTATATTGCTCCATATAGTGGATGCGCTATGGGTGAAGAATGGATGGAGTCAGGACAAGACGTTCTTGTAATTTACGATGACTTAACAAAGCATGCAGCGGCATACCGTACACTTTCCTTGCTCCTTAAGAGACCACCAGGACGTGAGGCTTACCCAGGGGATGTATTCTATTTACATTCCAGACTTTTAGAGCGTGCTGCTAGATTAAACGATGAGCTTGGTGGTGGGTCCTTAACGGCTCTCCCTATTATCGAGACACAGGCAGGCGACGTATCTGCTTATATTCCGACAAATGTAATATCTATCACGGATGGTCAGATTTATTTAGAGACCGATATGTTTAATGCAGGTTTTCGTCCTGCAGTGAATGCAGGTCTTTCTGTATCCCGTGTAGGTGGCTCTGCACAGATTAAAGCGATGAAGAAGATCGCAGGTCCTATTCGTATAGAACTTGCACAGTATCGAGAGCTTGCTGCATTTGCTCAGTTTGGTTCAGACCTTGATGCAGATACCAAAGAAAAACTAGCACAAGGTGAAAGAATTAGAGAAATCTTAAAACAACCACAGTATAAACCAATGCCTGTGGAATATCAGATTATCATAATCTATGCTGCTACGAAGAAGTATTTATTAGATATTCCGGTTAGCGATATTAGAAGTTTTGAGAAAGAATTATTCGAGTATATCGACACGAAGTATCCGGAAATACCGGCAAGCATTCGTGAAAAGAAAGAAATGGATGATGAATGTGAGAAAGCGCTAATCACAGCAATTGAAACATTCAAGAAAGAGTTTACGAACTAATAGAGAGGGTGTGAAGCTATGGCCTCAATGAGAGATATAAAAAGGCGTAAGGAAAGTATTCAAAGCACCGGACAGATTACGAAGGCCATGAAGTTAGTTTCTACAGTGAAGTTACAAAAAGCAAGAACAAGAGCTGAGAATGCGAAACCTTACTTTGACCATATGTATGATACTGTACTATCCATGCTTCGTAAATCCGGTAATATATCACATCCTTATCTATCAGCAGGTAAATCTAATAAAAAGGCGATTATTGTAATTTCCTCCAATCGTGGTCTAGCAGGTGGTTATAACTCCAATATCTTAAAACTCGTTATGGGTAGTGATATTAAAAAGGAGGATGCTGTTATTTATGCCGTAGGGCGTAAAGGGAAAGAAGCATTAGCAAGAAGAGGATACCAAATTGCAAAAGACTATTCGGAAGTAATGAATGCACCGATTTATAAAGATGCTATTGAAATAGGTAAAGCTGTACTTGATGCCTTTGTAGCAGATGAGGTAGGTGAAATCTACCTTGCCTATACATCGTTTAAGAATACAGTAAGTCATATACCGACTTTAATAAAGTTATTACCAGTAGATGTGGATGCGACATTACGGGAGAGTGATAATACAGAGGATTTAAATGAGCGTCTGACTCTTATGAATTATGAGCCAGCAGCAGAAGAAGCATTGAATCTGATTATCCCAAAATACATTAACAGCCTTATCTACGGCGCCTTAGTACAGGCTCTTGCAAGTGAAAACGGTGCAAGAATGCAAGCTATGGATTCTGCTACAAATAACGCAGATGATATGATTTCTGATTTATCCCTTAAGTACAATCGTGCTCGTCAGAGTTCGATTACACAGGAGTTAACGGAGATTATCGCCGGTGCGAATGCTATTAATTAGAAAAGGAGTGACAAATAATTGGCAGATAGTAATAATAAGTCGAAATCAGGCTTAGGTAAGATCACTCAAATTATCGGTGCCGTACTCGATATCAAATTCGAGGAGGCCAAACTTCCAGAGATATACGAAGCGGTTAAGATAAAGAAGAACGATGGTGATACCTTGGTGGTTGAAGTTGCGCAGCACTTAGGTGATGATACCGTTCGTTGTATCGCAATGGGACCTACCGATGGATTGGTACGTGGTATGGAAGCACAAGGAACAGGTGCTCCAATCAGTGTACCAGTTGGTGAAAATACACTAGGTCGTATGTTTAATGTTCTTGGTAATCCAATCGATGAGAAGGAGCCACCAAAGGACGTAGATTATTATCCAATTCACAGAAAGGCACCTGCATTTGAAGATCAGTCTACCCAGACGGAAATGTTAGAAACTGGTATTAAAGTAGTTGACCTTTTATGTCCATATCAAAAAGGTGGTAAGATTGGATTATTCGGTGGTGCTGGAGTAGGTAAAACCGTATTAATACAGGAACTTATCACTAACATTGCGACTGAGCATGGTGGATATTCTGTATTTACCGGTGTAGGTGAAAGAACAAGAGAGGGTAATGACCTTTACTACGAAATGATAGATTCTGGTGTTATCAATAAGACTACAATGGTGTTTGGTCAGATGAACGAGCCACCAGGAGCTAGAATGAGAGTAGGTCTAACAGGTCTTACAATGGCGGAATATTTCCGTGATAAGTCAGGAAAAGATGTTCTACTTTTTATTGATAACATTTTCCGTTTTACTCAAGCTGGTTCTGAAGTGTCTGCGCTCCTTGGTCGTATGCCAAGTGCGGTAGGTTATCAGCCTACACTACAGACAGAGATGGGTGCTCTTCAGGAGCGTATCACATCGACTAAGAATGGTTCTATTACATCCGTACAGGCAGTTTACGTTCCTGCGGACGATTTAACTGACCCAGCTCCTGCAACAACGTTTGCTCACCTTGATGCAACAACTGTACTTTCTCGTTCTATTGTTGAGTTAGGTATCTACCCTGCGGTTGATCCACTTGAGTCATCCTCACGAATACTTGATCCAAGAATAGTAGGAGAAGAGCATTACAAGGTAGCACGTGATGTACAAGAGATTCTTCAAAGATATAAAGAACTTCAGGATATCATCGCTATCCTTGGTATGGATGAGTTATCAGAGGATGAAAAACTTTTAGTTGCGAGAGCAAGAAAAGTTCAAAGATTTTTATCGCAGCCATTCCACGTTGCAGAGCAGTTTACAGGTCTTCCTGGACGTTATGTTCCTGTTTCTGAAACGATTCAAGGATTCAGAGAAATTATTGAAGGCAAGCATGATGACATTCCGGAAAGCTACTTCTTGAATGCAGGTAATATTGATGATGTACTTGCAAGAGTGAAAGCAAACAAGTAGGAGAGGAAGATGGCAGATAACAGTAAAGAATTTAAGTTACAGGTAATCTCTCCTGATCGCATCTTCTTTGACGGAGAGACGGATATGATTGAAATAAAGACGACAGAAGGTGAGATGGGTATCTTAAAACATCACATTCCACTAACTGCAATCCTAACTCCAGGAATTCTTCGAATTAAAAATGGGAGTGATGAACGTATCGCAGCTCTTCATGATGGATTCATTGAAATCCTTGGAGATAAGGTAACGATACTTGCTGAATCGTGTGAGTGGCCGGAGGAAATTGACTTAAATCGTGCGAAAGAAGCAAAATTAAGAGCAGAAAGACGCTTAAAGGGAGCAGAAGGCAATATCAACGAGACTAGAGCCGAAATGGCACTTCGAAGATCCCTATTGCGTATTGAAGTTGCAGAAAAGTATCACAAATAGAATAGACCTCCATTTCTTGGCAATAATCAAAAAAAGGAATGGAGGTTTTATTATGCGAAATTTTCAATATAGCTATGATAAAAAAAGTAGATATATACCGATAAGAGAAGTTCTTAGGCATAAAAAGATGCGTTTTCTAGTTGCAGTAGTTATGTTATTATGGACTGCTGTTGGGGCACAAATCGTTGCGAATAAAGTATTTATGAAGGATGGAGATATCATCGGAGCTTTTATGAATACGAATTCCGGATTAATGGAAAGTACTTTGGAGATAACAGCGAAATATGGGAATCAGTACTTAACACAGGAGGATAAACTATCGTTAATTTCCTTTCTTTCCAATGGATTAGGAATACGATTTGATCAGCAAGCGAAAAACTATGAGACAACAGAACGGAAAGAAACTGTATTTGTAAGAGAAGCAAAAAGAGCAAAGACAACGATTAAAGTAGTTACAGTGAATGGCAATAGCTCTGTGGATGCATTCGCACAAAGTTCAGAAAAAGCTTCTGGGGTAACTCAATATGTGATGGTACGCTTAACAATTTATGAAGATGCAAATAATGATATTTTGGAGTATCAAAAGATAATAAAGTCATTGTTTGAAAAGATAAAAGTTACACAAAACAATATGAATACAACCTTACAGTTTAGCGGAGCATTTGCAGGTAATTTATTACTTGAAACAAAAAATAAAATGGCAGACCGTATGATAGATAGTTTGAATGGAGCCGTTGTATTTGAAAATCGACAGGATGATTTATATACCATCTATGCGTATACAGGATTATTAGATGAATACATTAAAGTAGATGGGAATAAAATTAACGTACAAGTTGCTATGAGTTATGATGAGGAGAATGATTCAACTAAAATCTATCTAGCAACTCCTATTATTAGTGGAGATTGGTAAGAGGTTATACAAAATCATAGGCATGACACAAGTTGAATTAGCTATTAGCTTAGCTAATGGGGACATTGTTTATATATGTTTTTAGTAGATTATAAAAAATAAGAAAGATCTCAACATATCCAAGTTTAATATGTTGTGATCTTTCTTAATAATGGAAATTTATTTTTTATAATTTACTTTTGGAGAATAGAATTCAAAAATAACCATGTCATTTGTTTTCTCATAATATGCCGAATCATCATTATCTCGAATGGTCCATACTGCTGGAATAGCACCCAAAAGTTCCGATAATTTTACTAACCATGCTGACTTATTCTTATGATAAGCAATAAAGTGAGGTCTTGCAACTATATTTGTTAGGACACGGCTTATGGCGAAAGCCTGAAGCTTAGTAAGTTGCTTTTTGAATTCTTCTGGTCCGGCACTTAACTGTCCACGTAATATTTCTGGTGCATTCTTTTTAAACCAAGCAACAATTAATGGTTGAAAGCTTTCTACACAGAAATCCCCATGATAATTCTTTAAGATTTCATAAGTTTTTTCACAAAGTAATTTGTTTTTTGGGCCATTTTTAAGTTCTACGATTAGAGGCACTTTCCCATCAATCATTTTTAGGACATCGATGAAAAGTGGAATGTGCTCGTTTGTGTTGCAAAGTGAAAATTGACGCAGTTCTTCATAGGTATAGGAATCCAAGCGATTATCAATACCACAAACGCGACTTAGGTTATCATCGTGAAAAACTACGATTTGCTCGTCTTTCGTAAACTGAATATCAAGTTCTATTCCGTAACCATGCTCTACTGCTTTACGAAATGCAGCCATAGAGTTTTCAGGAATGGTTTTTGATTTGTTATGAAGTCCACGATGTGCATAATTTTTATATTGTAATGGTGCAACCATAGATTTTTGATATTTGCCTGGAGCGATCAGAAAAATCACGAAAAGAATAAAAATAATCAGTATTATAAGTAATGTAATTATTACATTCATAGTAGTCTTGCCCTTCGATGTATTTAAATTGGGCCCATCCTTTCTTATTGTTTTACCAAAGGCACGATTTCTAATGCCAAAAGAAATTTTTCATGTTGTGATTTGAATTCTAGCATAAGTTTTTCTATCGGTCAACGCTGGTAAAACTTAGCTTGTCAAATTTATCTTTAAAAATTGCTTGCATAATGCAACCTGCTTCTATAAGATAATAGAAAGAAAGACAGCAAGGAGGACACCTTATGAAACTTATGTTTGCATCCGATATTCACGGTTCTGCTTATTACTGTGAAAAACTAATGAAATGTTTTGAAAAGGAACAACCAGAGAAATTAATATTGCTTGGTGATCTTCTATATCACGGACCAAGAAATGATTTACCAATGGAATATAATCCAAAGGAAGTTATTCGTATGTTAAATGAAAAGAAAAATGAAATCCTATGCGTGAGAGGTAATTGTGAGGCAGAAGTTGACCAGATGGTATTGGAATTTTCGGTAATGTCTGACTCATTGCTACTTTATGTGGATGGAATCACAATTTTTGCTACCCATGGACACCTGTTTCATGAAGACAAGCTTCCACCGATTAGCGACAAAGATGTTCTAATTCATGGTCATACACATGTGCAAGCAATCTGTAAGATGGAGAGAGGCATGTATTTAAATCCCGGATCCGTATCAATTCCAAAGGAAGGCAATAAAAACAGCTATATGATTTACGAAGATAGTACTTTTTTAATTAAGTCTTTGGATGGGGAAGTAATTAGAGAGTGGAAGTATGATCTTCAATAAGTATTCATTATATAGTTGATTAATTCTAAGGCAAATATTAAATATCTTATGGATGAGGTACGCTATCAATAGATGCCGATAGATGAGGAATAATATAATCACACATCAATCCATGCTTGATTAAAAAGAAGCACCAAACAGAAGGAATAAGAAATCTGTTTGGTGCTTGCTTATTTTATATGAAATATTATGAAAAGAATGAGTTTATTAGGTATCCAATTTCATATCTCCAAATTTGATCCAGTTTTTCTTACGCATCAATTCAGAGAGTAAAAGAGAGATAGCGGCGGGTAAAATAAAATGCATTAATATAATTAATCCAATAGTACCAGCAGTTCCAAAGGTTGGTACCATGGAATCAAAAGCCATAAACTGCCCTACTAATCCAGAAGTACCCATTCCTGATCCTGTCGGATTGTTAGTCATACCAATGAGTGCGGAGATAGGACCTAAAATAGCACTAGTAATAATTGCTGGTAACCAGATGATTGGTTTTTTAACGATGTTTGGTACCTGAAGCATACTTGTTCCCACACCTTGTGCAAACAAACCACCTATTTTATTCTCTCGATAACTTGCAACGGCAAATCCAATCATATTAGCACAACAACCAATGCAAGCAGCACCCGCGGCGATTCCCCCTAATTTTAGAGAAATACCTAGGGCAGCAGAACTAATTGGAAGAGTTAGTACAATTCCCATGATAACAGAAACGATGATGCCCATAAGGATAGGTTGTCTTTCTGTTCCCCAATTGATAAGTTCACCCAAAGCGGATATAAAATTAGAGATGGTAGGACCAACCAATAATCCTGCAAGCGAACCCGAGGCAATCGAGGCAATTGGTGTAACAAGGATATCTACCTTGGTCTTTCCGGATACTAGATGACCAACCGTAATCGCTATGTAAGCAGCAACAAATGCACCTAGTGGTTCACCAGGAGTTTCAAATACTAAAGCTTTCGTAGCGCTGTCAGGCAATAGAAGAGAACCGCTTAAAATATTAGAAGCATAGGCACCAACCATACCTGCGGTGGCAGCAGATAATAAAACCAGTGGTGATTCTTTAAACTTATAGGCCACACCACATCCAATTCCTGCGCCTGTTAAAATAGTAGCTATTTTACTAATTAAAAAAAGGGTATCACCAATCGTACCACCAATGAATTTTGAAATTTGTTGTAAGATTGTACCAACAATTAAAGTGGAAAATAGACCAAGCGCCATTCCACTTAGTCCTTCAATAAAGATACGATTAAGAATTTTTTTTATGTTTGACATCATTCTCCTCCAAGGGCAAGAAACAAATTAAAGACAGCTGCGTATACATCTGTATACACAGCTGTCTTGACAGAAATATATCACAGAGAGGAAAAAATGTCAATACATGCTATATTTACTCATTCAAACATGCTATATTTACTTAATCAAATGATATGCTATAGTTACTCAATCAAATAACCTTTTTCTCTTAATGCTGCTTCAATGCGGTCTAAAGTACTCTCGTCATCTGCCTCTACCGTATGATAGTGGTTACCTCCAGTTAGCTCTTTTAATGGAACTGTTTGCTTTTGCTTTACTTTAGTAACAAAATCGTCTACATCTTGCTTGGTATTGATGATTAAATCGGCTTCTATCGTTCCATAAATAGCATGACTAACAATCACATCAAGAATCTTTCCACCATGCATAACGATAGAGCCTAGCTCATCTGTGATTTGATCTGTAGTATGTTTTACATAAAAACAACGATTTACTTTCTTTGGTTCTTGACAATAAAGAATATATCCTTTCGTAGTAGAAAGTATATTTTTATTCACTGCTCGTAATAGAGCAATATCTTGAACGATTACCTGTCTACTTACGCCAAGTTGCTTTGCAAGGACACTTCCTTGTATGGGTGTGTCTGCTGTATTTAGTATCTTTAGTAGTTGTTCTCGACGTTCCTTTCCCTCCATATGCTCTTCCTTTCTATCATATTATTCGTGCTTGTCGCGTACACTTATACACAAAAGGTGAATACAATATTGATTAGCAGTTTCGCAACTTAGAAGTATTGAAACTTAAATCTCTGGAATTAAAGCTGATACTAGTTTTACAGTATGCTCAATAGCTTTAGCTTCGAAGGTTGGGTAATCAACAGATGCACTATTATCCGCCTTATCTGAAATGGCACGAATAATTAAAAATGGTACTTGGTTTAAGTATGCTGCTTGAGCAA
This sequence comes from Bacillota bacterium, assembly GCA_023387655.1. Classification (GTDB taxonomy): domain Bacteria; phylum Bacillota; class Clostridia; order Lachnospirales; family Lachnospiraceae; genus Lachnoclostridium. Next base: position 15,876 of record JAEWHR010000035.1, on the reverse strand, counting down.
TTGAAGCTCCTTCCATTTCAGTACAAAAACCAGAAAAGCTAGAAACTAGTCTTTCTTTTTGGTCTTTATTTGCAATAAATTGATCACCAGTTACTATACGGCCTGTAAAAACAGAAATATCTGGATTTACCGTTTTACATAGTTGTTCTGCTTTTGTTAATAGCATTTCATCTGCTTTAAATATTGATGTTTCCATACGAGGAATTACTCCAACATCATAGCCAAATGCAACTGCATCAACATCATGCTGAAGTGCATCCGTTGAAAGCACAATATCACCAATATTAATATCATTATTTAGAGAACCAGCAATACCTGTATTGATGATAGCAGAGACATGAAATTCATCTACTAAAATTTGAGTACAGATTGCTGCATTCACTTTGCCTATTCCAGAACGGACGATGACAACGGCCTTATTCCCAACGTTTCCACTATAAAAATCCATTCCAGCTTTTTTTGTAATTGTTACTTGTTGCATTTTATTTTTTAACTGAGTTACTTCCTCATCCATTGCACCAATAATTCCAATCATATAGTCCTCCATTCATTTGCGATATAGCGCATTTTATGTGCCAAAATTTATGTGGCACAAATTTTTGATAAAAGAATATTTCTTCTAGCTTATTATCTCAAATTATTTTCATTTATGTTATTATTATAACAGATTTTTTCCTAGTTCTACAACAATTTACCTTGTAAATTCAATCAACTGTGATTTTCCCATGTTTTTTAATTGCAAATTAAGGCAAACTGATATAAAATAGGTTAGATTTCATTCACCTAGGATGTTAATGTAAAAAACACCTGACGCATAGAATTGCTACGGTTAGTTTAGAAGGCATGGAAATATCCACGTATTTTGGGAACACTATTGACAGAAAAAAAGATACGATTTACGGGTGAAAAAAATAATGAAATAGGGAAGTTTTTAAGACATATCCATGTTATGGAGATGTCACTTGGGGGAAAAGTTATCAAATAATAATATTACTAAAAGGCATTAAAGTGCCAGAATCGAGGATAAGATGAAGTACAAAACTAATGGAGTATGTTCCAGTGAAATTAATTTTGAGGTAGAAGAAAAAGAAGGAAAGAAGATTGTTACAGAAGTGAAATTTACCGGTGGTTGTAATGGTAATCTTCAAGGAATTGCTAAGCTTGTAGAAGGAATGACAGTAGATGAGGTTATCGAAAAGTTACAGGGATTAAAATGTGGGTTTAAAGCAACCTCTTGCCCAGATCAGTTAGCGGTAGCTCTTAAGCAGTTAGATTAGAAGATATAGCTTAAGTATGGGAGGCAATCTATGAAACGAATTGTTTTAACCGGTGGTGGAACAGCCGGTCACGTAACACCTAATATCGCCCTAATAGCAGGATTGAAAGAACAAGGATATGATATTCATTATATTGGTTCCTATGAGGGCATTGAAAAAGATTTGATTGAAAAACTTAATATCCCTTATTACGGAATTTCATCAGGTAAATTACGTAGATACTTAGACATTAAGAATTTTTCCGATCCATTTAAGGTATTAAAGGGTTATCGTGAAGCGAAAAAATTACTAAAGAAGTTAGAACCGAGCATTGTATTCTCAAAGGGTGGTTTTGTAACAGTACCGGTAGTACTTGCTGCTAAAAAAAGAAAGATACCAGCCATAATACATGAATCGGATATGACACCGGGACTTGCCAACCGATTATGCATTCCATCTGCCGCGAAGGTATGTGCAAACTTTCCAGAAACCTTAAATTATCTTCCAAAGGAGAAGGCCGTATTAACAGGTACCCCTATCCGGAAGGAGTTATTTTTAGGGAATAAGATTAAAGGACTAGATTTCTGTGGATTTAGTTCTAATATTCCAGTTCTTTTAGTAATTGGTGGAAGTACGGGAGCACTTAAGGTGAATGAAGCGGTACGTAACTTATTACCGACATTACTAAAGCGTTTTCAAGTAATTCATCTGTGTGGTAAGGGAAAATTGGATCCTTTGTTTCAGAATAAAAAGGGATATGTTCAGTTCGAGTACATTGGTGCTGAATTAAATCACTTATTTGCAGCAGCTGATATCGTGATATCAAGAGCTGGTGCGAATGCCATTTGTGAGTTATTAGCACTACGTAAACCTAATATACTAATTCCGCTATCAGCAGCAGCAAGCCGTGGTGATCAGATATTGAATGCAGAGTCATTCGAACATCAAGGATATAGTTATGTAATAAAAGAAGAAGTTCTATCGAATGAAACACTATTACAAGCTGTAAATCATGTCTTTGATAATCAAGAAACCTACATTGAAGCAATGAAGAACAGTAAACAAAACGATGCTGTGGATACAATACTTTCTCTTATAGAAGAGGTAAGGCTAAAATAAGAGATATCATCAGAATTATAAAAATGAGTAATACACCGAAGTGAAAAAACGAGTAATACACTGAAGTGAAAAAACGAGATATATACTGAAATAAAAAAATAAGATATACATTGAAATAAAAAATGAGTAATACACTGAAATAAAAAATAGAAAAGCAGAAATAAAACATAGTTTTTGTGTAAAAATATGCAAAAATGATTATGTTTGATTTCTGCTTTTTTTGCATCTAGATGCGACAATTATTTATTAAGATATTTTTATCTTGAAATTCTCCAAATCTGATCGATTTTTTCATAGACAATATTCGACAGCATAAGGAAGCAGTACAATGTTGAGAACATCGTTGGATGCAAATTTATAAGTTCTGTTGAATTTTATTTGCTAATTCGGTTGCTTCTCCATCGGAATAAGAAAGTGATTTCCATGGTATTGTAACACCATCCTTCTCATAACGAGGAATAAGGTGAATATGAAAATGAAATACAGATTGACTAGCAGAGGTTCCATTGTTTTGAAGAATGTTTATACCATCACATTGTAGTGTTTTTTGAATTGCTACAGCTAGTGTTTTTGCAACAGAAAGTGCCTTAGAAACCTCAGGTTCTTCTAATTCGAATAAATTTGCAGCGTGTTTTTTTGGCAGTAGTAAAGTATGCCCTTTTGCTGCAGGAGAGATATCCAAAATGGCACGGAAAAGATCGTCCTCATACACAGTTGCAGATGAAAATTCTCCAGATGCTAATTTACAAAAGACACAGGAATTATTACTCATAAAAATCCTCCATTCAGATTAAATTGTTTCATTCATTATAATACATTCTTAAACTTTGGCAAGGGAGTAACATAAAAAGGTAGGAAAATGTCGTATGCTACGATGTTATATTTTGTCGTTGCATGTCAACGTGTTGTTGTTGTTTAAAATTACAATATTTGCTAAAATATTTGATGAAAGGGGGCGTTTTTATGTTGACAATGAAGGATTATAAGCTTTTGAATGAAGTGACAAAAGACAGCTCGACAGCAGAGTATGTTTTTCGCCGCTTTCATGATGAGCATCGTTTTCTTGCAACAAGAACAATTCATGAGCTTCGAAACTTGCTTTCATGCGTTCGAAGTTCGATGCAGCTATTAGAGGATAATTATCCTGAAACCTCGGATAGCAATTATATGCAGTTTATGAAGCAGGATTTGAGGGTAGTATGTGACCGTTTAACAGAGTATGATCGTTTATACGATTGTATGGAGGAAGAATTAAAGAGAGGAAATCTACTTGAACTAATTCAGTCTATGGTACAAGAGATAAATATGGAATATGAAAAACAAGGTGTTTTGTTATCGGTAAGCTATGACAAAAAGTCTGAACGTTATGCGAATGAATGTTGTTTTGATGAGATGCGAATAAGACAGGTGATGAGAAAGTTACTACAAGAAGCTCTATATAATTATAAGCCTGGGGATCAAATCAAAGTTTCATTATCGATTAGTACAGAAAAGAGTAAAAAAGATAAATGCATTCACGTAAAGGTGAGTGATAGTGGGAATTTTATCCGTGAGGAAGATATTCAAAATATTTTTGAGCCTTATTATAGTACAGGTGATGAGAATACAGGTGTTGGATTTTCATTTATGAAAATTACCCTACTACGTCATGGTGGAGATGTCTTTGCAAATCGTGACAATGAAGAGTCATATATAGAGTTCTACCTTCCGATTACCGCCTAATGGTTACATAGCTATAAGTACACACTTATTATAGATAATTCGTGACGCCCAGTCACACAATCTCTAACTATCAGCGCTGCGAGTCCATATTCTAGAGATGGATTCGGGTAGGGAAGAGAGTAAAAAAAGGAGGCTTCTGCTAATACAGAAGCCTCTTTTTTGCACATGGAGCATGGAATAGACACATTTTATATTACTTTTTAGTTATTGGTTCCGGTGATTTTTTCTGCGTTCTATTAATTCTTGGTAAGCAAGGATTTCTATGACATGTTTTAGCCAAACACCGGAGAATGCACTAGGAAGTTTTTGTGGTAAATCATTCATATTATCATCGGAAGGTTCACTTTCACCGGTGGTCTCAGTTTCAGTTAACGGTAGAATTCTTTGATAAATAAAATCAACCATTTTTAGTATGGTGGTACGGTCTGGAATTGTATCATAGATAAAACTACCCTCGTGATCTAGACGATCAATTTCTTTTAAAATTTCATTTCGTAGGCGTTTAATATTAAAGGAATAGAGGGATAGAAACATCTCTAAATCTTTACTATATAACTCTAAAAGCTCTTCACAAGTTCCTGATTGTTCTGACGTGGTTTGTGTGGCTTCAACCTCAGGTGTATACATAACCCTATATGGTTGTGGTTGAGAACAAAAAGGAATTCTGATTGGCGGTGGTGTATTGTTTTGACGCATGGTATAATTGTTTCCGTTTTTTGAGTAGCTTGTATAGTAAGGAGGATTGGAATCAACGGATGTCTGTCTAATTCGATCATTAAAAGGAGACATAATAAACCTCATATATATTTACTCACAAATAATATATGCGGTAGATAACAAGACCGATACCGAAGTTTCCTAGGTTTTTAATCAAATCTTAAGGTGTTTGTAACTTGTTTGTCCTCTACTCTTATTGCAGTTTGTATGAAAACAGGGTACAATAAGTATGGAATAGATGAATTAGATTGGATGGTATCCTAAGATGGATCAGAAAATATATTTGGCATTTGAAAGTGCATTAACGAAAGATTTAGAACAAATCATTATTAGTAATTCTTCCGATACAGAAAGAGTAAGTAAAATAAAAATACGTCCTGTACTGTTAAAAAAAGAACTCTTTTTTCAGGCAAGTAGTTTTTGTGGTGCGAAAGTATTACATCATAATTATGAAAAAGAGGAGCTTTTAGAAAATTTGCCTGATTGGTTTTCTGGACTTTTTCGTCAGGTAGAGATAAAAACATTAAATGATCAGACGACGATATTAATTAGCAAAAAAGGTACTGTCACTGTAAAAACTAAGCAACGTAAGCACAAAGATCCGCTTTGGAATTCTAGTGATGGATTAATGGCAGAAGGAAATCGTATGCTAATCGACCATAATCGTAAGAAACAATACTTACTAAAAGAAGGTGTAGCAATACCTTTTATGGTTGATTTAGGTATTATGAGCATTGATGGAAAGGTAATAAAAAGTAAGTATGATAAATTTCGTCAGATGAATCGCTATTTAGAGTTTATTGAAGATGTCCTTCCAAGTCTACCAAAAGAGGAAGAAATCTCAATCATAGACTTTGGATGTGGAAAATCCTATCTTACTTTTGCTATGTATTACTATTTAAAAGAAATAAAAGGGTATCGTATTAAAATAACTGGGCTAGACTTAAAAGAAGATGTAATAAAGACATGTAATGAATTAAAAGATCGTTATGGATATCAGGAACTTGAGTTTAGAAAAGGTGATATAAAGTCTTATCAAGGCACGAACAAGGTATCAATGGTAGTTACTTTGCATGCTTGTGATACAGCAACTGATTTTGCACTTTATAAAGCGGCATTATGGGGAGCAAAAGTTGTGCTCTCAGTTCCATGTTGCCAACATGAACTAAATAGACAAATATCCTGTGACGATTTAAAACAAGTTTTAAAATACGGCCTAATAAAAGAACGTATGGCAGCTTTAATGACAGATGCTTTGCGTGCTAATCTTATGGAGGCACTTGGATATAAGGTGCAGATATTAGAGTTTATCGATATGGAGCATACGCCAAAAAATATTTTAATTCGAGCAGTGAGAAAAGGCAGTCAGCCATCAGCAAAAGAAATTCAGAGGAACCTAAATCAGCTTAAGAGCACTCTTGAATATTTAAATTGTAACTTAACATTATATCAATTGATCACTGCCACGAAAGAGTGGACAGAGGATATAGAGGGGAAATAATCGAAAATGAAATTAATCTATCGTATACTAATTTTGCTTGCGATTTTTCTAGGATCTCTTACTTATTTTGCAACAAATATGGAGGAGCAGATTTTTCAATTGGAAACCAAGACAATGGAAATGGAAAGCGCAACACTTCCATATGTGACGCTATTTACAGAGGGACAGGAGATAAATTTATTACATGGCTATTGTTCTGGACTTGATGTATTAACCGTTCGTGAGTCTATTACACCAATTTCTTCCTCACAGGATCTCTCTGTTTTAATTACAGAAAAGGAAAGTGTAGTTAAGAAATTAAAATATGAAGTGATATCTGTAGAGGATAGTAAAACATTAGAAGAAGGCTCTGTTTTAGTATTTGATAAAGAACAGGATTACAAAGTTGCGCGCTTAAAGTTTAAAGAAACATTAAGCAAAGACACAGAGTATGTTCTTCGTATAACTTTAATTACAGATCAATCAAAGCGTATTTATTATTACACCAGAATCAAGGTGATGGATAAATCCTTTTTAACCGAGAAACTTGCCTTTGTATCCGAGTTTCATAATACGACCTTCGATAAAGATAATGCAGAGAATATTGGAAAGTATTTAGAAACAAAACGTGGTCAAGAGGAAAACAGTTTTGCTAAGGTTAACATCAATAGTAGCTTAGATATGGTTACTTATGGTGATTTAAATCCGAAAAAAATCTATATGCAGGTTCCAACTATTACAGAAATAGCCAAAGATACTGCATCTGTAATGCTTAAATTTATTGTGAGTGTGGAATCGGGTAGCGGACTTGAGTATTTTACGGTAGAGGAGAATTATCGTTTCCAATATACCTCTAGCCGTACGTATCTATATAATTATGATAGAGAAATGGAAGCAATCTTTGACGTAGACAGGACAAGCCTTACAAAGAGTGAATTTAAATTAGGAATAACCAATCATCCTGAAGTCGAAGTGATAACAAATGAGGATAAGTCGATTATCGCGTTTGTGCGTGGTCGTGAATTATGGTCTTATAGCTTGGCAAAGAACACCATGGTAAGGGTATTCTCATTCTATCAAAATCAAACAGATTTTGTACGTGATACATTTGATCAACATGATATCAAAATCTTAAAGATGGATAATTCAGGTAACATTGATTTTTTAGTTTATGGATATATGAATCGTGGAGAATATGAAGGAAGAGTAGGACTTGTCTTATATTCTTATGATAAGGTGTTAGGACGAATTGAGGAGCAGATTTATATACCAATTAATACTACCTATAATATTTTAAAAGAAGAGATAGGAAGCCTATGCTATCGAAATGAATTTGATGTATTCTATCTTCATATTTTCGATACCATTTATTCTTATAACTTGACTACAAAAACGCTAAAGACTATAGCAACTAATGTACCAAAAAAGAATTTATATTTTTCATTAGCAAATACATTTATCGTATATAAGGAAGACAAGCGTTCTTTGGATGTTAAGAATTCTGAGGATGATAAGATTCATTTATTAAACTTAGAAAGCGGTGCCACGAATGTAATAACCGCTGCAAGTGGTGAAAAACTAAAGTTATTAGGATTAATTGATAATAATATTATCTATGGAAAGATAAAAAAATCCGATATCACAGTTCATGAAGATGGTACGGTATTAGAGCCTATGTATGAGGTTTTAATCGTAGATAGCTTAGGAGATGTTAAAAAACAGTATGCAAAGGATGGCTACTATGTCATTGATGCACAGGTTGATAACAATGTAGTGGAGCTCACAAGAGTAGAAAAAGACAATTCCATTGGTGTTGGTTATCGCTCTAGTGAACCAGACTATATTTTAAATCAATTTACCAGCACAAATAGTACCATTACAGTTACAAAACGTGTGACAGAGCGTATGTTAACGGAGTATTATCTCTCGCTTGGAAATAGTTACGTTATGAGTGGTTTACCAGAAACAGAGACGACAGTTAATACAATAATTACTAAGGATACTACGGTACGTATTAGTCGTCCAGAAGATTATCGTTCGTATTATATAGCGTATTCTTACGGCAAAATTATTGAGTTCACCAGTGACGCAGGAAAAGCCATTCAAGTAGCGGATGAACAGGTTGGAATAGTTATAAATCATCTTGGACAAGTAATCTGGCAAAGAGGTGTAAAGCCAAGTAAAATGCAACTGACTGAAGTTTCTCAGACAACAAAAGAGAATGGTCTTACTAGCTTACAAGCATGTATGAAAATGTTGCTTAAGTACAAAAATGTAGATGTAAATACTGCAAATTATAATAAAAATGAGCAGACAGCCATAGAGTATCTGAAATCACAAATGAAGGCAACACCAGTAGAACTTCGTGGCATTACTTTAGATGAAGCTCTTTATTTTGTTGGAAAGCAAAGACCAGTGATAGCTTTTAAAAATATGGAGGAAGCAGTAGTAATAACAGGGTATGACAGCACTTCTGTCACCATTTTAGATCCATCTACAAGGGGTGAGAAGAGATGGACTTTAAAACAAGCAGAAGAAACCTTTGAAAATGCAGGCAGTATTTATATTACTTATGTTGAGTAAAATGGAGGAGGATTGTAATGAAACTTTTAACAGCAGCGATACCGTGCTATAATTCAGCAGCGTATATGAGAAAAGCGATAGAGTCTGTATTAGTTGGTGGGGAGGATGTAGAAATCATTATTGTAAATGATGGCTCCAAAGATGAGACAGCTCAGATTGCAGACGAATATGAAAAGCGTTATCCTACAATAGTAAAAGCAGTAAATCAAGAAAATGGAGGGCACGGTTCTGCTGTAAATGCTGGTTTAAAAAATGCGACTGGATTGTATTATAAGGTTGTCGACAGTGATGACTGGCTCGATGAGGACGCATTATTAAATGTTCTAAAGGTTTTAAAAGAAATGATGACAGAAGGCCGCTACGTGGATATGTTCATCGCGAATTATGTCTATGAAAAGGTTCATGAAAATAAGAAAAAAGTCATTAATTATACATCTGCACTTCCACAACATAAAGTGTTTACGTGGGATGATGTTGGACATTTTCAACAAGGAAAATACATGTTAATGCATTCGGTGATTTACCGTACTGAACTTCTTAGAGAGTGTAAGTTAGAGTTGCCAAAACACACATTTTACGTAGATAATATATTTGTTTATCAGCCACTTAGTTTTGTAAAGAGCATGTACTATATGAATGTTGATCTTTACCGATATTTTATCGGTAGAGATGATCAATCGGTAACGGAAGCCAATATGATGAAACGTATCGATCAACAACTTAGAGTGAATAAGATCATGATTGATTGCGTTGATGTGATGGCGATTGAGAACAAAAATCTTCAAAGGTATATGATTAAGTATTTGGGCATTATTATGACAGTTTCTTCTGTATACCTGATAAAAGATGGGTCAGAAGAGAGCATTCAAAAGAGAGATGATTTATGGAGATACCTTGAAGATAAAGATAGTGAACTATGTAAAAAGGTTGGTGCAGGTATCTTAGGTAAAAGTATGAAGTTTAAGACAAAAGCAGGGCATAGTATCGTTAAAATGGGTTATTCTATTTCTAAGAAAATATTTAAGTTTGGTTAAAAAAATGGTGCTGTTAAGGTCTTTTGGACCTTAACAACACCTATATTGCTATCATATAGTATATTGAATTATGAAGTCGTTGATTTTACACGAGCTTTTTTATTCTCAAGAAGTTTTGCATAATCCGGTACGTATACTACTAAATACATGACACTTGCTAATAATCCAGCACAAATAACGTCAAATATCGAGTGTTGCTTTAAAAATACAGTAGACATACAAATTAAAATAGTAAGAATCACAGTAGGCATCGTGATATAGCGCTTATTTTTTAAGGAATTAGTATGATACACTGCAATGCAAGCTCCAATTGAGTTGAAAGCATGGATGCTTGGGCAAACATTTGTAGAGGTATCGGTTCGGTAAAGATTACGAACGATATCAAGTAAGATATTGTCCCGGCCAATGGTTGCTAAATCGGGACGTAGATCTTGCCCGTTTGGCCAGATGGTATATATGAATAAGCAAACAGTCATACCAATAAATAAAAAAGCAGTGGATCGGTAGAATTCTTTTTTATCTACAAACAATAAGTATCCAACTACTACAGCGATGAAGGCAAACCAGATATAATAAGGAATAACAAATAGCTCATTAAATGGAATGTAATCATCTAGTTTTATATGAACGGAATGATAGTTTACTGTGACAGTTTTTTCTAGATAAAGAAACCATGGAGCATAGATCAAGAAATAAAGTAATACCCATGCGTGTTTATATTTTTTTATGAATGCACTCAAGTGAACACGACCTTTCTTGTTTTCGGAAATATTTACCAGTATATTTTTTTGTAAACCGATGTGATTATATCATATTTACAGTGTTGGAACAATAGATTTTTTATTATTATATTGTGTATCATTATGAAATAAATCTTAAATTTGTAAACAAATTAACAAAAAGAGAAAGGAGTATCAATGAAACGAGTATTTTTGATTGTACTAGACAGTGTTGGTATCGGCGAAATGCCAGATGCCGCGAACTATAAAGATGAAGGAAGTAATACCTTAAAAGCAGCCTACAAAAGTGAGTTTTATACCACCCCAAATCTAGAAAAACTCGGACTTTTTCATATGGATGGGTTAACTGATTTGGCGAATAGTAAAGTGGTGCCTCAAGCTACCTATGCAAGAATGACCGAGGCATCAAAGGGTAAGGATACAACAATCGGGCATTGGGAAATAGCAGGAATTATATCAGAAAAGCCACTTCCAACATTTCCTGAGGGATTCCCGAAGGAGCTTATAGAGGAATTTGAGAAGAGAACAGGGAGAAAGGTGATTTGTAACAAACCTTACTCAGGTACCGAAGTAATTAAAGATTACGGGAAAGAGCATGTGGAAACAGGTGCTTTAATTGTTTATACCTCTGCCGACAGTGTATTTCAGATTGCAGCCCATGAAGGTGTAGTTCCAATTGAGGAGTTATATCGTTATTGTGAAATCGCAAGAGAGATTTGTGAGGGAGCGACAGGTGTTGGACGTGTCATTGCAAGACCTTTTGAAGGAGAGTACCCAGACTATAGAAGAACAGCAAGACGTCATGACTATTCCTTACAGCCACCAAGAGATACTATGCTAAATCAATTAAAAGAAGCAGGCTACTCTGTACTTGCGGTTGGTAAAATTAATGATATCTTCGCAGGTAGCGGTGTAACTGAAATGGTTTATACAAAAAATAATGAAGAAGGTATCGAAGAAACCTTAAAGTATCAGAAGAAGGAATTCGAAGGCTTATGTTTTATAAATTTAGTTGATTTTGATATGGTTTATGGTCATCGTAATGATGTGGATGGTTATGCTAAGGCATTATCCTATTTTGATGAACAACTTCCAAGATTTTTGGAATCTATGCAGGAGGAAGATATTCTAATGATTACAGCTGATCATGGATGTGATCCTTCTACTCCTTCCACCGATCATTCCAGAGAGTACACACCATTAATTGTCTATGGAAGCCAAATCAAAGGAAATTGTAATTTAGGTACAAGAAAGAGCTTTGCAGATATTGGGGCAACGATTCTTGAGTATTTTAATGTTCCAAGTAAAATTCAAGGTGAATCCTTCTTAGAGGAGTGCATGAAAAAATAAGTTACGGAGATTAGTATGAAGTTAGTAATACAAAGGGTAAAAGAAGCAAATGTGACAGTGGATGAAAAGGTCATTGGAAAGATTTCGAAAGGATATGTGGTTCTCTTAGGTGTTGGCAAAGAGGATACAAAGGAGACGGCGGACTTTTATATTAACAAATTATTAAAGCTTAGAATATTTGAAGACAATCAGGGTAAAACAAACTTATCCTTAGCGGATGTATCAGGAGAACTCCTTGTAATATCTCAATTCACTTTGTATGCAGATGCGAGTAAAGGAAATCGTCCTAGTTTTATTAACGCTGCTCCTCCAGCAGAAGCGAAAGAACTCTATGATTACTTTGTTAATAGGTGCAAAGAGCAAGGTTATACTGTTGAGACAGGGAGTTTTGGAGCTGATATGAAAGTATCTTTAGTGAATGATGGACCTTTCACAATTATACTTGATGAATCAATTCAAAAGAAATAAAGAAACAAAGGATTCTCTCCATAGAATGTATTCTAAACTACATTCTATGGAGAGTTTTTTTTACATAACATTAGAGTAGACTTCAGTATAGTGTTGATTTCTGATAGGACTACTTTTAATTCATGACAAGAAAAAGTTCAAAAAGCATAATTTTTCTTGTGTGCCTATGTAGAAATTATTATAGGATTAACCATTGCGCTTAAATATACCTGCATACTTCTTCTTTATCATTTTAATAGCATAAAGATGAATATATTGAAGTATCTATGATTAGTTAGTATAGCAAGTATCCTCTATTAGTTTGTCTGAGATAACATCATTAAGGTGTACTGGGAAAACCTTATGTTTGATTAAGAGGTCCATGATGCTGTAAACATAAGTTTTATCTTTACTGACATTTCTAACCACGGAATCATTTAATAGATCAAGGTTTTGATTGTAGAGTTCGCAACGAATTCCGTATTCCCATAGTTCATACTCTTCAAAATATGGATTTACTGAGTAGAGCAGTTCATACTTAATAGTATACTTGTCCTCGGATACAGACCATTGCTCTGGATTTAAGAATTCATTGTCAACAGTTTCGGGGTTTGTTGTTTTAATTGTGTTCGACATATGTTTCATTTCTCTCCTTACGCAAACGATGGTATCATCGCTATTTTAATTTCAGTAGCTATTTCTAGTTACTGTATGCAACAAGCTCATTAATTATATCCTGGCTTGTTACTCACGTTATGAAAGTTTCTAACAATAACGTGTAAATTTATTATATTTTCTATTTCGACATTTTGAAATACAACTTTGGTTGATATGTCGAATGAGATAGAAAATATCATATAACATGCTGAATATTCACACATGTGGGCCCCCTAGTTGCTCATTATAGTAATAGTGAAGCAACTCCACACGTGAATTAATATTAAGCTTATTATAAGCATTGGAAAGAGTCCGTTTCACAGTTCCAACGGTGATTCCTAGTTTTGAAGCGATATAAGTATTTTTTTCACCCTCCGCGGCGAGGGTAATTACTTGCTTCTCTCTAGGCGTTAATGACACGTTGCTTCCGGAATTTAATCGAACTTGTTCGGTATTATCAACAATAATGATAATAACCTTATGTATAATCTCTTGACGAAGAATAGGAATTAAAATTAATTTAAAATAAAAATATATTCTACCCAAAGGAAAAGTTACTGGAGATTCAATCGAAGTACGTTTCTCAAAAAGTTTAGCCCAATGTTTGCTATCTAACAAAGTAGATAAGCTAAACAAGGGATATTTTTGTATAAACTCACTCATGACAGGATTGATGCGTTCAATTGAAACCTTTTCCTTTGAATCTACTGTTAGTACTGCAGCAGCATTTGTAGTTGCGTGAAAGAGAGTGCTATACTCTTCTAACAAATCCGATGCTATCTTCTTTGCCTCAACTTCTGCGCTTAAATCCTTGGCAGAGCAAAGGACCCCTCGATAATTGTGTTGATATAGCGGAATGAAAGTGACTTCGAGGTGATAAGCGCCGTTCCTTGGTACGCTGTATTTTGCATAATCTTGTTGTGAGCAGGTATAGTGTAGTGTATTGTGATATGTCTTGCCAAATCCTAGGGCATGTATTACATTATTCATAAAGAAATGTAATACATGAGGTGGAAGAATATCACCTAATTTTTTTTTATCTCCATGTATTTTTGAAAGTCTAAGATAATCAAGAAATGGTGCATTGTATGTAGTTATCTGCAATTCTTTTTGATCGATTAATTGAACTGCAAATATGAGGTCATTGGTAGAATTATATAAGGTATGGTTTATATCATGTGGAAAATCAAGAGTATCTAGTGTCATTGGAAGATGTACCATCATGGCTGAACATATGTAGTAAATATTACTGTGGTAAGAGACTGATACGACTGAGATTACATAAGGTAAGAAGGTATTGCCTAGCCTGACCTTCTTATAGCAACGAAATGTATTATAGTCAGAATCTAGTTTCTTAATGGCTCCCTTCAACAACTGATAGTCTTGTACCTCAATATAATCTTTTAATGGTATAGGAAAGTCAATGGTAGAGGGAATATGAAGTAGCTGACTACAATGGATATCGGTATAGCATAACATTAATTCATCATCTCTCCATACAATAGCAAAAGTAGCCATATCTTGGTTATGTATATATTCGAACCGCATTATAGACCTCCTTATACCGGAAATACTAAAAACATTATAACATAAATATGAAATAATTACAAATAAATAACAGAAAAAGTCACAATATGGTAACAAATGATAAGAAAAATTTTGTTTTATTTTGTCGAATTATGTTTCTGATAAAATCATAGTCATTTATAGTACGTTTAGTAATAGTTGTTTTATAGTTTCATATTGAATTTTTTAAATCGTAGTGATATAATTACAAAATCATATTTCATTATGATTTGCAGTTGTGGCGGAATTGGCATACGCGCATGATTCAGGTTCATGTGAGGGCAACCTCGTGTGGGTTCAAGTCCCATCAACTGCAGTATAGGAAAACAGCCGAAAACCATTGATTTTACTAGGTTTTACGGCTGTTTTTATGTTTGAAACAGTTTGAAAAATAATCTTTATTGCTTATTTTTATATTAGCAAGAGTTCCTTCCAAAATCATTGGAATTATTAATAGTACATTGTTATTTCCTAAATTTTGGCTCTATTTTTGTATTGCCTGTAGTGTGTTATCGATATAAAAATTAAGTGAGTACGAGAGTTGACTTAATAAAGTATAGTTATTTATAATAGAGGTAGATTATGGTATTACAATAGAATCCTAACCTAGGAGGCTGTCCATGCAGGCGGTAATGAAGAAGAGGTTTAAAATAGTTTTGAAACATATACTACTCTTTCTAATAGGAGGGCTTATCTACATTTGTATTGAATTATTATATCGTGGAGATACCCATTGGAGTATGGCGGTGGTCGGTGGATTCGCATTTATTTGTTGTGGTCTGATTAATGAGTTACTTAATTGGAAGACTCCATTATGGAAGCAATCTGTAATTGGTGGTGTGGTTATGACAGTACTTGAATTAATTTCTGGAATTATACTAAATTTAATTTTAAAGTGGGATGTTTGGGATTATACAAATTATAAAATAAATTTACTTGGCCAGATTTGTTTACCATTCTCCTTCATCTGGTGTCTTTTAGCTATGGTAGCAATTATACTGGATGATTACCTTAGATACTGGCTATTCCAAGAAGAAAAGCCTAGATACAAATTTATGTAATAGAATTATTAGATAACCCTTTATTCTTTTTAAACATTATTAATCTGGTTCATATCAATAAATCAGAAACAATATCACTTAATTTGACAAATCAAAGAAAAATGCTAAAGTAGAGAGAAAGTGATGACGATAATAACATAAGAA
>JAEWHR010000020.1 GCA_023387655.1 Bacillota bacterium | reverse complement strand
ATTAAGGGCTTGTATAATAAAAATAATTGTGCTATAATCAATCCTTGTCAGTACCATGGATGGGTTCCCGAGTGGCCAAAGGGGGCAGACTGTAAATCTGTTAGCAACGCTTTCGAAGGTTCGAATCCTTCTCCATCCACTTTGCCGGCGTGGCGGAACTGGCAGACGCACAGGACTTAAAATCCTGCGGGACTAATCTCCCGTACCGGTTCGATTCCGGTCGCCGGCATCTAATATCTGACAGTCTATTTGGATAATTAGATTCGAAATAAGTAAAAGTTATTACAGTATATCAATTACAAAAAGAGACATGAAATATATTAAAACATAATTCACATGCGGGTGTAGTTCAATGGTAGAACACTAGCCTTCCAAGCTAGATACGTGGGTTCGATTCCCATCACCCGCTTTTTTTGTATGTAAAAATACCAGAAAGGAGCCATCTATGAAAATCTTATTAACTGCAATCAATGCAAAATACATTCATTCCAATCCAGCAATATACTATCTAAAGAGTTATGCAAAAAAATATAGAGATTACATTGAATTAGCGGAATATACAATAAATCAATATACGGATGATATTCTACAAAGCATATACCGAAAGAAACCAACAGTGTTAGCGTTCTCCTGTTACATCTGGAACATTGGAATGGTAGAAGAGATTATTCGTGAATATCGTAAGTTAGATAGTAGCGTTAAGATATGGCTTGGTGGACCCGAAGTAAGTTATGATCCAGAGGATTGTCTAAAGCGTCTTCCAGAAATAGATGGTGTTATGATTGGCGAAGGAGAGGCTACCTTTGAGGAGTTAGCTGGGTATTATTTGCAAGTAGAGAATGGTCTTGCGGGCTCAAAAAAAGTTATCGCAGGAATTGCTTTCCGTAGTGAGGACGGCGAGATTATCCGAACGAAGGACCGTAAGCCAATGGATTTTTCAAGGCTTCCATTCCTATACAAAGAGGCAATGGAGTTATCTGAGTTTTCTAATCGTATCATATATTATGAAACAAGTAGAGGATGTCCATTTTCTTGTAGTTACTGCCTTAGTTCGATTGATAAGAGAGTACGCTTTCGAGATATTGATTTAGTATGTCAAGAGCTTCGCTTATTCTTAGATAGGAAAGTAGCTCAAGTTAAGTTTATTGACCGTACCTTTAACTGTAAGAAATCTCATGCCATGGCAATTTGGCAATTTATCAAGGAAAATGATAATGGTATTACGAATTTTCATTTTGAGATTGCTGCAGATATCTTAGATGAAGACCAATTATCCTTATTAGAAACCCTTAGACCAGGCTTGATTCAATTAGAAATCGGAGTACAGTCAACAAATGATAAGACAATTGATGCAATCAATCGTCGTATGGACCTTAAAAAGGTTAGTGAGAATGTGGCTAGGATTAAAAAGGCGGATAACATCCATCAACACCTAGATTTGATTGCAGGTCTACCATTTGAAGATTATGATAGTTTTGGAACCTCATTTAATGACGTATATGCGATGAGGCCAGACCAACTACAGCTTGGATTCTTAAAAGTTTTAAAAGGTTCCTACATGGAAGAAGTATGCAAGGAATATGGTATCGTTTATAAAGCTAAGTCTCCTTATGAGGTTTTATATACGAAGTGGCTTTCCTATGATGATGTGATACGTCTAAAAGGGGTAGAAGAAATGACCGAAGTTTATTATAACAGCGGGCAATTTAAGAGTACCCTTGCGTTTTTAGAGCATTTTATAGAATCACCTTTTGCTTTTTACGAAGACCTAGCAAAGTACTATGATAATTCTGGTTTATTTGGCTTAAATCATAACCGTATTCGCAGATATGAAATTTTGCTTGATTATATAGAAGAGCGCTTTGATAGTAAGGTTGTGTCAGTAGCTAAGCAAATTATGATATTTGATTTATACCGAAGAGAACGGTTAAAGACCAGACCTTCTTTTGCACCATATCCAGAGGAGTACAAAAAGGCATTTAAAGCTTATTTAACTTCTCAAGGAACAAATAAAAAAGGAGAACAAGTTCATTTAGAACACTTTGATTATGATATATTAGAGGCAGTTATAAGTGGCGATATTATAGAAAAAGATCTTTTTATTAAATTTGATTATCAAAGGAAATCAATGCTTCATGGTGAAGCAGAGTTTACCATCCTTACACAACAGGAAATTAACGCTGCGAACATATAGAATAAGCTAGCCGAGAAGTTGGAACTGCCAACATGTAGAATAAGCTTGCCAGGAAGTTGGAACTGTGAACATGTGAATAAGATAAGTAGGATATTGGCACAGTGAATCTGTAGAGTTATTAGCCGAGATATACTGGCTGAAAGGAGTATACGAATGTCACGTGAGAATGAGATCACAAAAAAGAGACTTAGCAAAGCAGAGAAAGAGAGAATTGCTACGATTCTTGATCTGTTAAATGAGCATTATACCACGGAATACAAATGTTACTTAAACCATGAAACTCCATGGCAGCTATTGATTGCTACGATGCTTAGTGCACAGTGTACGGACGAGCGTGTCAATATTGTGACGAAGGATTTGTTTGTGAAATATAAAAGCGTCGAGGAGTTTGCTAATGCGGATATAAGGGAACTAGAGAAGGATATTCATTCCACCGGCTTTTATCGTAACAAAGCAAGAAATATTATAGCCTGCTGTCAAACTCTACTTAGAGAATACCACGGGGATGTGCCTAATGATATCGATGCACTAACGAACCTGGCTGGAGTTGGACGAAAAACAGCAAATGTAATTCGAGGTAATATCTTTCATGAGCCCAGCATTGTAGTTGATACGCATGTAAAACGTATTTCTAGAAAACTTGGGTTCACAAAGGAAGAAGATCCTGTAAAGATAGAATATGACTTGATGAAAATTCTTCCGAAAGAGCATTGGATTCTTTATAATATTCAGATTATAACTCATGGTAGAGGGTTATGTACTGCTAGAAATCCGCAATGTGATCGTTGTTTTTTAGCACATCTATGTAAAGAGAACTTAAAAAATAGCAAGGGAAGTAAAAAGAAGTAAAAGAAGTCAAAAGAAGTCAAAAGAAGTAAAACATTAGATGTTAGTGATATTAATCACATTATTACATCATAGCTTAATGAGTAAGAATGGGGGATTCGGATGAATTTCTTAGCGATAGATATAGAGACAACCGGACTTAGCCCAATAAAAGATCGCATTATTGAAGTGGCTGCTATTCGCTATGTGAATGGTCAACCAAGGGATCGTTTTGAAGGGCTGATTAATCCAGGGTGTCCATTGCCAGAAAGAATCACAGAATTAACTGGGATAACGGATGATATGCTTGCAAATGCAAGGACGGAGAGGGAAGTAATTGAAGAGTTTATTTCTTTTGCTGGAGAAGATGTACTTCTAGGGCATAATATATCATTTGATTATAGCTTCATAAAAACCGCAGCAGAAAAATTAAAGATTAGTTTTGAGCGGCAAGGTATTGATACTCTCTACTTATCTAGAATACTAAAGGCTGATCTTGAGAAAAAAAGTCTTGAAGCTATGTGTGAACACTATCAGATAATAAGAGAATGCAGTCACAGAGCATTAGAAGATGCAATTGCGGCTGCAGCCTTATATCAGAAACTATATGAAGAATTTAAAGATAGTTTTGAATCAACGTTTCAACCAGTGACATTAAATTACTCAGTAAAAAAACAGGAACCAATGACAGAGAAACAAAAAAAGTACTTGCTTGATTTAGTCAACTATCATAAAATAGAGGTGCCATCTGGACTTCATGACTTCAGTAAAAGCATGGCATCTAGGTTTATTGATAAAACAATTTTACATTATGGCAGGATGAAAAATTAAATCTCCTCTTTTCCGTACATCTCATAAAGTTGATCTAAGATAGAATCTTTTAAGATTGTTTGTAAACTTTTTGCACGGGTAATTAGAGATAATATTTCTTCTTTTTTATCGAATTCTTGATAAATCTTTGCCAGTAAAGTGTATGAATTACTAATGTCACTCCCGATAGAGAGTGCAAATTCTAATACCAGCAACGCTTGCTGTTTTTCGTGTTTGTCATATAGCAAGGTTGCCCATTTGTTTAAGAGACGGATGAGAATGGTAAAATTTTGATCATACCTACTTAGGAGATTGAGATTAGCAGTTCCATACTCAAGTTTTAAGTCTGTATTGGTAATATGAGACAGGTTGACAATCTTTTGTTCGCGAAGCTCATACAACTGTTTTTGAATTTGAGCTAGTTCGGAATCAATGGTTTCCTTAAACGGTAGGGAGTCATAAGGAATTGTGATATAAGGAAGACTAGATAAATCCTTTTTTCGAACTAAGTTAGATTGATTTTCTTTGTCCCAGAAGGCTTTGGATTTTCTTTTTGCATCTCTTTCAGCTTTACCTTTGTGATAAGTAATCCAAGCTCCAAGTATAAGAATGATACCAAGTATAATAGGCATAGTGTTAATCCTTTCTTATGTTTAATTAATCGGAAAAGAGGTGTTTGTATGTTTCGCAATAAAAAGTCTCAACGAATCATGGCGGTTGTACTTGTTGTAGTACTCATTTTAGCTATGGTGGTACCAACAATATTAAGTATTTTTTCGTAAACAAGTATTAAAAAACAAATTTTCAATTGCATATACTTAAGAAAAATATACATAAATATAGTCCAAATGTCAAACAATAGAACACAAGAGATATTGATGGAGGCAGCCATGAAAATAAAACAAAATGTTCTTATGTTCGTATTACTATGTTTGATGGTAATTATTTGTGTAGGATGTAATAATGAAGCCCCACCAAAGGAAGAGGATTTATCTTTGGATGGGGCTTTACTTGATATAACACCTACTATTACGCCGATGGCGATAACTGTAACACCAACCACCGAATTGGGCCAGGATGTAGGGAAAGAAACAATTACGGAACATACAACACCAATAAAGCCTGGAAATGTAGAAATTGATGCAGATGCAATTTTAGGACAATATACGACTTACTTTTATAATTCAGCAAAAGCAAGGAAAAAAAATATTATTAATGCTGCAAAGAAAATAAATCTAAAAGTTGTAAATCCAGGAGAAGTTTTTTCAACAGTTGAAGCGATCTCTCCCATTACAAAAGAAAATGGTTACGATGATGCAGGTACTTATCAAGATGGTAACGTTGTCAATGCAATTGGTGGTGGAGTTTGTCAGTTGTCTTCCACATTATATAATGCAGTGTTAGGTGCTGAGTTAAGAGTAACGGAACGTCATCCTCATTCAATGACAGTAAGCTATGTAGAACTTGGTAGGGATGCTGCAATTGCTGGAGATTATATGGATTTTTGTTTTCAAAATACAATGGAAACACCAATTGTAATTGAAACAATTGTAGATCCGACTGGTAGATTAACGGTGCGTATTCGCGGTATGGAACTTAGAGATAAAAATAATCGAAAGGTAACTTATGAGTCTATCATACTTGAAACAATTGAACCAGGTCCTGCAGTGATTACTTACGATAAAAATCAATCCAAAAATTATGTAAAAGTGACACAGTCTGCGCACAATGGTTATAAAGTTGAATTATACCGTCTAATTCATTACCAAGGAGAGCTTATCGACCGTATTTTATTAAATACAAGTACCTACGAAGCGGCCCCTCAACATGTTATCATAGGAGTAAAATAATTTATTGATAGCAGAAATTTTCCAAGAATTTATTGAAAGTAATTCTAGTATGTTGTATAATAGCGCTTAATCGTACTGTCTATCAGGAGAAAATCCTAAGTAAATCAGGAGAGATTCTAATTTAATTAGAAGAAATCCTAAAAAGCAGGAAAGAATCCTTACGTAAGTATTTTATTTACTATGAAAATGGTAATTAGAAAATACGTGATAAGAATGGAGAAAGATATGAAAACGGGAAAAGTAAGCGAGGTAATTCTAAAACGCTCCGTCTTAAAGTTATTAAAAAATAGAGGGATGAAACAAAAGTATACACCCGTGATTAGTCTGGATGCAGGAAGACTTGAGTTTGATGGAAGTACTGATTTGCTTTTTGCAATCGCTTCTATGCAAGGCAATCAATTTGGACTTATAGAATCAGTTTTTCACCGTGCTTTGAATAATATCTATGCAAAGGGTGGAGAACCGATTGCAGTATCTGTAGCTTTAACACTGCGAAGTTATGCAGATGAAAAGGAACTAAAAGAATACAGTAAAGAGCTAAATCGATTAAGTATATTATATTCCGTTCCAGTGATATCTGGAGAAACAATGGTTGGTGACGGTGTAACAAAAAACACCATAACAATTCATGTAACAGGAAAAGTTAGTAAGCAATTAATTACGATGGATAAGCAGGAATTAATAGAGGATTCCATGAAAGAATATCAAATCGTAATGTCAAAATATATTGGGTTATCTGCAACCAAACTTTTAATTGAATCAAAGGAAGAAAAATTGAGAGAACGCCTCACTGAGAGCTTTTTAGCAGGTGGGAAAAAACTTGGTGAATTCCTATCGATTCAAAAGGAAATGAGTGTCTCAAAAGATTTTAATATCCTATGTTCCCATGATGTGTCTGAAGGGGGTATTTTTGCAGGACTCTGGGAGGTAGGGGAATCTTTGCAGTGTGGACTTGAGATTTCCTTAGATTCTATCTTACTAAGGCAGGAGACAATAGAAGTATGTGAGGCACTTGATCTTAATCCTTATTTACTTTATTCAGGAGGCTGTGCTTTATTTGTAACAACACAGGGGCAAGCATTGGTAGAAGCTTTTGAAAAGGAAGGTATTCCTGCTTCTGTGATTGGTAAAACCACAAATACTTCGGACCGAATAGTAAGAAAAGAAGATGAAATACGTTATCTTGAGCCTTTTAAGGGCGATGAGATATATAAAGGTCTATCGAAATAGACCAAGTGCAAGGGGTAAATAAGTTATCCCTTTGACATTTAAGTAAAGGAGAGGATTATCATGAGAGAGAAGATTTTGAAAGCGATTGACAAAAACAGTAAACTAACTGCCAAAGAACTAGCGGTGATGCTAGGCGCCCAGGAGGCAGCAGTCGCGGCCACGATCAAGGAATTGGAAGCAGAATCAATCATTTGTGGGTATCCTACTCTGATTAACTGGGATAAAACTGAGAGCGAGAAGGTTACTGCTTTGATTGAAGTAAAGGTTACACCACAAAGAGGCCAAGGCTTTGATCGTATCGCAGAACGTATCTATAAATTTGAAGAGGTTGAGTCAGTATACTTAATGTCTGGCGGTTTCGATCTTACTGTTATAATTGATGGTAAGAGTATGCGTGAAGTAGCGAACTTTGTATCCAGTAAGTTAGCCCCAATGGAGGCTGTACTTAGTACAGCTACTCACTTTGTATTGAAGAAATATAAAGAGCATGGTATGCCGCTCGTTCATGAAAAAGAAGATGAAAGGATGCTGATTACACCTTGAGAAATCCATTAAACAATAAAGTCGTAAACATACAACCATCCGGAATACGTAAATTTTTTGATATCGTTAGTGAAATGAAAGATGCAATCTCCCTTGGTGTGGGAGAGCCAGATTTTGATACCCCTTGGCATATTCGCGAGGAAGGTATCTATTCGTTAGAAAAGGGAAGAACCTTTTATACATCAAATTCCGGACTTATTGAACTTAGAAAAGAGATATGCAATTATTTGTATCGTAGATGCAATTTAACTTATGATTACCGCCACGATGTATTAGTTACGGTTGGAGGTAGTGAGGCAATCGATGTTGCTCTTCGTGCAATGCTTGATGCAGGGGATGAGGTATTAATTCCACAACCTAGTTATGTATCTTACCTACCTTGTGTATTATTGGCAGATGGTAAGCCAGTCATCATTGAATTAAAGCATGAGAATGATTTTAAATTAACCAAACAGGAATTGTTAGACTCTATTACAGATAAAACCAAGGTACTTGTATTACCATTTCCAAATAACCCAACGGGTGCCATTATGACCGAAGAGGAGTTAAAGGAAATTGCTGAGGTAATTATTGAAAAGGATTTATTTGTTCTATCGGATGAAATCTATTGCGAGCTTACGTACGGATCAAAGCATGTATCCATAGCGAGCCTACCAGGTATGAAGGAGAGAACAATTGTAATCAATGGGTTCTCTAAGTCCTATGCCATGACAGGTTGGAGATTAGGTTACGCAGCTGGTCCAAGAGAAATAATTGAACAGATGACAAAAATTCATCAGTTTGCTATTATGTGTGCACCAACCACAAGCCAATACGCTGCGGTGGAGGCACTGCGTGCTGGTGATCCAGATGTTGAGATGATGCGTGATGATTATGATAAGCGAAGAAGATTTGTTGTCAATGCGTTACGTGAAATGGGATTAGAATGTTTTGAACCATTTGGCGCATTTTATGTATTTCCGTGTATTAAAAATCTTGGAATGACCAGTGATGAGTTTGCAAATGCATTACTCCATGAAGAAAAAGTAGCAGTAGTCCCTGGTACCGCATTTGGAGACTGTGGAGAAGGTTTTCTACGTATCTCCTATGCATATTCCATAGAAAATTTAAAAGAAGCATTAGAAAGAATGGCTCGATTTGTAAAAAATCACAGCTAACGTGAAAATGGGTTGATAATATATTCCAAAATGTGATACAATAGCAGGAAGAACTGGAACATTTTAGAGTTAAGCTCACATAACTTTTCGCTTCTTCCTATGATTTAGCGTTAAGTTTATGTGATTTGCTTATTTAATGTTATCAATATTATAGCATCAAGCGTATTTCTACTGTATGGATAAAACGTGTTGATACATAGGAGGCAAAATGGCGGTAATTAGCGCAGACTATATAAACCCTTTTTTAATAGCAGCAACGAAAGTACTGAAAGACATGGTAATGATTGATGCCAAAGTGGGTAAGCCATACACAAAAGAAGCAGTGATTGCAGATCAAGCATTACTTATTATGCTAGGAGTTACTGGTGAGATGAGTGGTCAGGTTATCTTAAGTTTTGAAGAAAAAGTAGCTCTCGATATTGCGTCAAAGATGTGTATGATGAACTTAACCGAGCTTGATGACTTGTCTAAGAGTGCCATCTGTGAGCTATGCAACATGATTTTAGGCAATACAGCAACTGTATTTTCTACAAAGGGGATAGGTGTAGATATTACACCACCGACGATGTGTACAGGTACTGTGAAGTTTACAAATAATTTTGCTGCAAATATCTGTATTCCACTCATCTATGATGATGGAAATACAATTGAAATTAACGTTGCAATCAAAGGAAACTAAGGATAAGGTTGAAAGATTAAATTTTCATATTTTAGTACCGCGGTATCTTTAGTAAAATTATAAGGCGTAAAAAAACGCATAGAAGAGGATATAATAAATCGGGTGCTACCATAACGGAAGCACCCGTAAATGTTTTTTGAAAGGATAGCACTATGAATATTGTATTATTTGAGCCAGAAATCCCAGCAAACACAGGAAATATAGGTAGAACCTGTGTTGCAACCGGAACGAAGTTGCATTTGATTGAACCACTTGGATTTCGCTTAGACGAAAAAGAGATAAAGCGTGCTGGTCTTGATTACTGGAAAGACTTAGACGTTACCGTATATAAAAACTATGAAGATTTCTTAAGAAAAAATCCAAATGCTAAAATATATATGGCAACAACGAAAGCTAGACACGTTTATACGGAGGTCTCCTATGATCCAGATTGTTTTATCATGTTTGGGAAGGAAAGTGCAGGAATACCAGAGGAAATCTTACTAGAGAATAAAGAAACCTCCATTCGTATCCCAATGATTGGAGAAATTCGTTCTTTAAATCTTTCGAACTCGGTTGCTATTGTTTTATATGAAGCACTAAGACAGCAAAACTTTGATCATATGCGCCTACTTGGAAATCTTCATCATCATAATTGGGACGAAGTAAAGTAGGTTACTTCAATATGATTCTTTATTTTGGTGAGATAAAAATTGATTCACAGGAAAAAGAATGAAATTCTTAAATGGCAGAGGGAAAGATAGGCAGAAAGAGCATATTGATAAATCGATTTTTTGATGACTACAATCTTTGTTAGGAAATAGGATACGATAAGGAAGGGATCATAAAGCCATATAGCAATAAGCTTGGTCCTTATCTTATATCGTATCCTTTATTTTATATGGTAAAGTATATGTTCGAACTATTTTTATATTATGAAGCGATCTATCTTTCATAATGAATAAGTATACTACCAGAAAACAAGGCTATAAATAATTAGATAGTATTAGAGTTGTTTTACTTTTTCTATAAAGAAAAGTAAAGAGTGTTACAAATGCTTTAAATAGGCTTATTTAGCAATGTGTATTTTAGTTTGACTTGTTTTTGACTTGCTCTTATCATCATTACCTCCTGTATAATACTTATCCATAATACTAGAATCTAATATCTTGTAACGATCGAGGTGCGTATATACTCCTAGCGTTGTTGTGATATCGTCATGACCTACCCAGTTTTGTAATGTTTTTATGTCAACTCCTGCATTATAACAATCAGATATAAAAGAATGTCTAAAAGAGTGAGCCGAAATATCATCTGGTAAATCCGCCTTAGCTCTTATACAGCTCATAAAATAAAAAATACTATTACTAGCCATTATATTGCCACGATTATTTAAAAATAGTATTCCTCCACTAACAGTATCACAATATTCTTTTAGCACCTTATACAATGGTAAGAAGATGGGTATACTTCTCATTCCTGCATCTGTTTTAGTAAACATTTGAATATATGGTTTTCCATCATCATCAACAACTGTTTTATTAATAGTAATATGCATATTTTTGAAGTCAATATCCTCTTTATTCAAAGCGAATAATTCGCCCCTACGCATACCCGTGTATAGTAAAGTATAGATAATTGCCTTTTCTCTTATGTCACAGTCACAGTTTAATATTCTTGTTCTTTCTTCTTCGGTAAAACATCTGCGTTTTATTGACTTATATCCGTAGTCAAGATTTGCACAGGCGTTTCGATAAACTAATCCTTTAGAAACTGCATAGTTCATAATTGATTTTACATCTGAAATAAAATACTTAGCTACTGCTTTTTTACCTTCATCTAGTATACTGTTTGCAGCTTTTTCTATCATGCTCTGCGTCAAATCCTTGACTTTAACATCTCCAATTTTGTCATATATGGTTTCTAGTCTTGATCTGTAAGCTGCTTTAGTTGATGTGGCATGCTTTTTTTCTTTTCTGATTCTATACCATTCTTTTGACAAATCTTCAACGGTAATAGAGTTTGCAATAACATCAATATTTCTTTCAATATCTAGCATTAATGCACGGTAATTTTTATCAAGTTCATCCAGGGTTTTTCCATAAACAGTTTTTTTAATCGGTTTACCGTCTTTATGACCAACTACAACTTGCTTTGCATATCTACCATCTGACCTTTTTTTAAGTCTAGCCATTATACGCCTCCTTTAAAGCATAAAAATAGTGTGATTGACTAAACCACACTAAAATGATACAATATACCTGCTAGAGTGCTATATCATAATAGTATGATTTAGTACGTGAACCGCCTTTAATGGCGGTTTTTAATGTTAAACGTCATAAACATGTGCATAGAATTCTAATGTATCTATATCATCTACGCTATCAATATCCTCTTTATCTATATGACATATTTCATGTACATATCCGCTTAGTTGCACCTCTTTGCTTAACCTGCTATTTAAAAATATACTATAACTACCATCGTCGTTTTTGGTATGCACTGCCTTTATTCTGCTAGGCATATCTTTAAAAAACACATTAATCAATCGTTTTTCTCCTTTAGTAATTAATCATTATTTTCGCTTCTTTTCATTCTTAGTAACATCTCTTGAACAAACCTAAGATCATCTTTTGAAACATCCTTTGCAGCGTCAAACATTAATTTTAATTCCTTATTGTCTTTAAGAAATTGTGCCATTTCTCTTGTCTCATCATCTATATAATAAGTATATTTCTTTTCGCCCTCCTCATTATCATCGAGTAAATCTGATTTTTGTACACCGAAATAATCAGCAAGAGCCTGTACCTTTCCCATACGTGGCATTTTAAGCCCAGCGCACCAAGTCGATACGGTTGATTTGTTTAAACCAAGGTCTTCAACTAAGTTTACTTGTGTTTTATTATTTAAACTTAAGTACTTATTAAGATTTCTTGAAAATATTTTTCTTTGCTCCGCTTCAGTAAACATTTTCATTTTACTCATCCTTCCAATTTACTATAAACGTATTATATACTATAAGTAAACTAAAAGCAATAAAAAATAAAAAAAAGTTTACTTTGGGTATTGACAGTTTACTAAAAGTAGAGTATTATGACTATAGATGGTAGCGAACAAATATTCATGTACTACCTCTAGTATCCTATTATCTAAAATAAGAAAGGAAGTGGTACTAAATGCCTATGATTAGCTTAGCGGCAGCAAGAGTAAATGCTAGGCTTACGCAAGCCGAAGTCGCAAGTATGCTATGCGTAAGTAAATCTACTGTAGTTAAATGGGAAAAAGGCACAACGTCTCCAAGGTCAAACCAACTTAGGGCGCTGTGCGATCTATATAACATGCCCATGGACTATATTTTTTTACCTGATAGTTTACTAAAAGTAGAGTAAGGAGGGTTAAAAGTTGTACAAGACACCTAAGGAATTATCAGAGCAATTCAATATCCATTACAGCAAAATAGTTGTATTGATGTCAATGAAAGGTAGTCCAGCATTCAAAAAGGGACCAGGGAAAAAATCAGAGTGGCTATGTGACGACGAGGAATTTAAGTTTTTTCTTTTAAAGCAGTCAGAGAAACATAAAAGTTAAGAAAGGAGCACTATGGAACAATTAAAGATTTTCAAGAACCCTGAGTTTGGACAAGTTAGAACCATCGAAGAAGATGGAAAGATTTATTTTTGCGGAAACGATGTTGCAATGGCATTAGGTTATGCAAGACCGGCAAAAGCTATACAGGACCACTGTAAGGGTGTCCTAAAACGGGACATCCCTACGAACGGAGGAGTGCAACAAATGTCTGTAATATCAGAAGGTGATATTTATCGCCTTGTAGTAAAGTCTCAAATGCCATATGCAGAGCGATTTGAATCATGGATATTTGACGAGATCATCCCTTCTATTCGCAAGCATGGTATGTACGCAACAGATGAATTAATTAACAATCCAGACTTACTTATCGCAGTAGCAACACAATTAAAGGAAGAACGTCAAGCAAGAGTACAAGCCGAGCAAAAAGTAATTGAAATGAAACCTAAGGCAGAATTCTTTGATGCGGTTGCAGACAGTAAAGATGCGATTGAAATAGGACAAGTTGCAAAGCTAATCGGAAATATCGGAAGAAATCGTTTATTTGAACTACTCAGAGATAGAAAGATTCTAATGAACAACAATCAGCCATATCAGAAGTTTATTGACAGTGGATATTTTCGAGTTGTCGAGCAGAAATATACAAGAAGAAACGGTGATACTTGCATCAATATAAAAACTTTAGTTTACCAAAAGGGCGTTGAATATATTAGAAAGCTAATCGCTTAGAACAAGTAGAAAGGAATAGTATGCAAAGCAACTAAAACTTAGAGAGTTGAAAGGAGACAAATGTAATGACAGTTGGTATGCTGGAAGAATTTTTAAAAACTGTTAGTGATAAAAGTAAGAGCGTTTATTTTTATTGTGCAGGTGATGACCCATTTAATGATGCTAATGGAATAGAAAATGCTTTTGAAGTATCAAGAGATATTGCTGAAACTGGAATGTTTGAAGGTGTCTATATTAAAGGAAACTAGAAATTCGTGAGGTGAAAATGAAATATTATATTTATAAATGCCTGGTAATTGTGAGTTTAATATTATGTGGTAATTTAGAACTTACTTTGAAAAATAATGGACAAGGAGTAATAAGTTTTATTATCAAGGTAATATGCATCGCAGGATGTGGAGCATTATTTGATAAAGCATGCAGTATTCGAGAAAAAGACTACGCAAAGAAAGAAGGTGAATTATGAGAACATGTCTTAACTGCAAGCACAAGCATAAAAGAATAAATATCGCACCTTGTTACCAGTGTATAGATACTCAAACATTTAAAAATTGGTGCAGTAACGCATTACATAATATATTTGTAATTATATTTGAAATTTTTTTATTAGTAATTTTAGTAGCATCTGCAATATGCATAATATCATCACCTAATCATGAAATGTTACTTTCCTGTATTTTTCATGCGCTATTCGGTGGTGTTAGCTTTGGACTTAGTTTACTTGGTCTTTCTTGTATAACAGAATATGAGGAAAGAATGAGATTAGAGAGGTGATTATGGGGTCAAGAAATATAGAATTAATTGGTATTGATGGTAATTTTAAAGTAGTTAATAAGATAGCTTTTTATGCTGAACAGGATCGAGATGGAAAAGTATTTTTTAAAGCAGAATCTCAAAATTCTAGCGACATATCAGCTATGACAATCATTTACGATAAAGAAGAAGCATTTACAGAGCTGTGTTCCTTGTTAATAAATGTCCTAACGCTGCAATCAAAGCAGTTAAGCGCAAGTGAAGAATAAAAATAAGCGGTAGACGCCGACCAAAGCAATCCTACCGCTATCACAAACACTAAGGATAGTATATCACATCCTTAGCCAAACGGAAAGGATGATTTTATGAGTATTAATAGTAAATTTATCAATGATGTGATTTGTGCTATGGCGGTAGATTTAGATAGTATACAACTACAAAAGTTAGAAAATGTATTGAATAATAATCTACGCGGCAAGCAGATAACAAACGAATGTACAGAGTTATCAACTTATAGTGATGATAACGACTACATACTTAAAGTATTTGCTGCTAACAAAAAGTTAGAAAATCTAAGTGAAAAAAGTATATCACAGTATGTAAGGACTACACGTAAATTACTGCTTACTCTAAATAAAAACTACAAAGACGTAACTACTAATGATATCAAGTACTATCTTGATAGGTACCAAACAATAAACAAGGTGAGTACGACAACGTTAGATAATACACTTAAATTTATTAGCGCATTTTATACATGGTGTACTGAAGAACAATATGTAAGTAGCAATCCTGCAAGCAGAATTAAGAATATAAAACGAGTACAAAAACAAAAAGAATATCTCTCAGATGATGAAGTGGCACGTATAAAAAGTGCATGTAAAACAAAAAGAGAACTAGCACTTGTACATTTTCTTTTATCAGTGGGGTGTCGTGTATCAGAATTAGTAAGTCTAAATATCTCAAATATAGACTTGATTGATTGTAGCCTAACTATATACGGTAGTAAAAGCAAGGCATTCAGGGCTGGATACTTAAACGCTGATGCGAAATTACATCTAGCAAATTATATAATGAGCCGTGACGATGATACTGAAGCATTATTCGTAGCAAGTAAGGGAAAGCATGCAAGATTGGGCGTCAGTAGCATACAAAGGGAATTACAGGCTATAGCAAAGCGTGCAGGCATTACCAAGCATGTGACTGTACATTTAATTAGAAAGACGTTCGCCACTAAGTTAAGTTCGTCAGGTGTGCGGATAGAAGTAATTAAAGAGCTTCTAGGACATGCAGATATTTCAGTAACGGTAAATAATTATGTAACTATAAACAAAGAGGATATCAGAACAGCACACAGGAGAGGTGCAGCGTAAGGACGGTGATTAGTTGACAGAAATAGAAAAGAAAAAGGAGTACCTAAAAAGTTATCGAAATCTATGTCATAAAATTAGATCACTACAGGATCAAAAAAAAAGCATTATTGAAACAATGATAAGCGCTAAGTCTCAAAACTATAGTGATATGCCAACATCAGGTAGAACATCTGATTTATCTGACTATATGGTCAAGCTTGAAAAGACAATGCAATCTATTGACAACGTTACTGCGAATTGCATGGTTATAAAAATTGCCATAGAATCTGCTATTTTAAAAATGAAAGATGGACTTGAAAGCGAGTTGTTACATAAGCGCTATATTCTTTTTAAATCTTGGGATGTAATATCAATAGATTTAGGATACGAGCGTACGCAGGTCCATAGGATTCATGGGAAAGCACTACAACATTTTGATCTTGGAGGTATTAATGATGAAAAAGAATAAAGTAATCGCTGTAGATTTCGACGGTACATTATGTATCGATAGATATCCAGCGATAGGTAATGAAAACATAGCACTTATAGAAAAATTAAAACACCTTAAAAGCAATGGTTGTAAGTTGATTTTATGGACCTGTAGAAAAGGTATGTACTTAGATGCAGCGATACACTGGTGCCAAGATTTCAACCTTGAATTTGATGCGATAAACGAAAATTTACCCGAGCATGTTGCGTTCTATGGTGATGATAGCAGAAAAATATTTGCTGACATTTACATAGACGATAGGGCAGTACATCCGCAGAATCCTGTTCTGAATCTACTCTAATAAGAGGAATATTATGAAAACAGAGGATTTACTACGTAACACAAAAAGAATTGTCGGTACCGAATATATCGAATATTCACGAGAAGAAATAGCAGATAGGCGTAGGCTTTTAAGAAGAATATTATCGAGCAGCAAGTTTTCAAATTGTACTGACAAACAACTCGATAATATGACTGCAGAGCAATTATCGGATGGAAGGTATGTAATTAAAGATAGTGAAGATTACGACTGGATAATTGGTACATCAAGATAACAAGTTTCAAGGCTATAATGGAGGTTTTAAAATGTCAGGTGTGAAATGGATTAAAATAGCAACACAGGTGTTTGATAACCGAAAGATACGACAAATAGAGAATATGCCAGAAGGCGATTCTATCATAGTAATTTGGTTTAAGATACTTTGTCTTGCAGGTAATACAAATGATGGAGGGTTAGTCTATTTTACTAAGGATATACCATATACAGAACAGATGCTTTCCTCGGAATTTAACAGGCCTCTTGTAACTGTACAATTAGCATTAAATACATTCAAAAGATTTGAAATGATAGATATCATAGAAGATTTTATTCATGTTTCATCATGGGAAAAATATCAAAACATTGAGGGTCTTGAAAGAATAAGAGAGCAGACTAGACTTCGCGTTGCAAAACATCGAGGAGGTAAATCTATAGAATGTAACGTTACATGTAACGCTACTGTAACGCATGGTAACGAAACAGATATAGATATAGAAAGAGAAGAAGATAAAGATATAGATATAAGAGAAAGAATAGATTATCAGCAATTAGCTGATATGTATAACAACACTTGCGTGTCGTTTCCTAAATTGACGTCTTTATCAGAAACACGTAAAAAAGCAATCAAGGCAAGATTAAATTCTTATACTATTGATGATTTAAAGAGAGTATTTGAATTAGCCGAGCAGAGTGATTTTTTAAAAGGAAAGAATGACCGTGATTGGACCGCAAACTTTGATTGGCTGATTAAGGATTCTAATATGGCCAAAGTTCTGGATGGAAATTATGCCAACAGGCAGACACAGCAACAAAAGCCTAAAAAGCAATCAAGACCCAATAAGTTTAATGACTTCCCTCAAAGAGATTACGATTATGATAATTTAGAACAACAGTTGTTAGGAGGTAGATAGATGCATAAATACGATGTTCACAATATAAAAACCGGTGATGTACACAAGGAATTGAGCTTTTCCGAGGTGTCTGAGCTAACAGGGATATCAAGAAACAAAGTTGGTAAATATGTGCAAAAGCAACATGTTAAAGCAGGTACATATGTAGTGACTTACCATGGAGTATCAATAGCAGACACAGCACAAGG
Source organism: Bacillota bacterium (assembly GCA_023387655.1). Classification (GTDB taxonomy): domain Bacteria; phylum Bacillota; class Clostridia; order Lachnospirales; family Lachnospiraceae; genus Lachnoclostridium. Next base: position 56,464 of record JAEWHR010000020.1, on the reverse strand, counting down.
AGATATGTCAAAGTACGAGGATAAGATAGAGACTAAAGTCAGTAGTTTTCCTCCCGAGTTTATCAAATGTTTTTCTGAGGAGTGGGATAACTTATCGATTATTAAGCTTTTTAGAAGCAGGCAGGAGGTAGTCAATGAAAGCAATTATTGATTCAGACGAATTTAAAAGAATTATAAACGGAACTAAGAAGTTTACAACCACTTGTGGAGACGAGAAGATGCAATATATCCACCTACGTTTTAAAGATGGTGAAGTAAGAGCGGCAGCGCTAGATGGTCATAGAGTATCAGTGGAATATGCAAGCTATATAGGGGATAACTTTGAGTGCTATGTTAAGACAATAATTCCTGCTCTTAAAGGAGTTATGGACGTTACTGTGGAATTAATAGGTGATAGAGCACTTGTTATTGCTGCCGATGATATTATCGGCTGTAAGCAACCAGATGGCGCTTATTATCCTGTTGATAAGATAATTAATCAGGAGTTAGAGAAAGAAAACATTGGCGTGATCGGAGTGAATCCAACATATTTAATTGATGCTCTTAAGTCTATTAGCGGAATTACCAAAAAGGATAATACTGCTAGATTGGAAATAAGAAGTAAGCAAGAACCAATCATCATTCGGAGCGGAGAGAAGAATATCAAGATGATCTTACCAGTAAGGATAAACATTTAAATCAAGATTAGTGGAAAAGCAAGTAGAAAATAGGAGGAATGAGTTATGACATTAGAGCAAAATATCGCAGAAATGCTGCAAAAGAAATTAGAGGATGGAACCATTGAAAAAATAGTTGAAGAAAAGTTTATAAAAGCCATTGATGATGCAGTAGGTGACATATTTAGATGGGGTGACGGAGAAAAGGCAATTAAAACAAAGCTAAAAGAAGTAATGATACCAGTAATTGAAAGACATAGCTTTAACGACTACACTGTAAAGCTTGATTCTGTACTTACTAGCATCATCAATAAAACTTCATTAGTAGATAACAAGCACATATTAGAAAGTTTCAAAGAATTGATGATTGAGCCAGAAGAAAAAGTAGTCAAGCTATCAACAATATTTGATGAATACAAAAAATATGTAGCAAAGAATGTTGATACAGACGGATTAGAAGCAAATTGTGAAGATGGAGAACCTTATTACGATTATGTAGAAGTTTCCGTTGATGTTGAAAAAGAAGAGGAACGATACTTCAGTTCAAGTTTCGATAATGCAAAGATTGTATTTGCATGTGAACATGATAAAAAAGCAGAGCTAGAGTATACAATGCGTGTGTATAAAGATAAAGATAAAGATGAGTGGTCTATAATGAGTACCAGTATTGATGAAACTGTAGACATTAACTCTTTGAGAACACTGTCTAACTTTGAAATTATGATATTGAGATTAAGAAGAGCATTTATAGATATCGAAATTGATATCGAATACAAAACTTATGATGTGGAACCAGATGAAAAACCAGAATGGGAGTTAAGTTAAATCGAGATTTAGCTAACTAAGTTAGCGGAAAGGGGAAAACATGACAAGACAAGAATTAGCAAAGGTAATTACAGAGGTAATATGGAGTGATTTTGAAGCAATCCAAGATTGTTACATAGAGGATGATAAGCAGCGACTAGAGGATGAAATTTATGAGGTACTAGAAAACTTTGAATAGTTAAGGAGGTAGCATGGGAAAGCCAAAAGGTGAGAAATGAAGATAGGTTTAATTGATGTAGATGGACATAACTTTCCTAATCTTCCTTTGATGAAATTATCTGCATGGCATAAACAAAATGGTGACTTTGTAGAATGGTACGATCCTATCACAGCATTATGTGAAGGTGACTATGACAAAGTGTATATGAGTAAGGTTTTTACATTTACACCTGATTACGACAACATGATTTATGCCAAAGAGATTGTTAGAGGCGGTACAGGATATTACTATCCAGATGGTGGGTTAGAACTTTCACAAGAGGTAGAACATATATATCCAGACTATGGAATGTACGGAGTAACAGATACTGCATACGGATTTCTTACAAGAGGATGTCCAAGAGGGTGTGACTTCTGCATAGTAAAGGATAAGGAAGGTCGAACCAGTAAGAAAGTAGCGGACTTATCTGAGTTTTGGAGAGGTCAAAAGAATATAGTTCTTCTTGATCCTAATATGTTTGCTTGCAGGGAATGGAAAGATTTAAGTCATCAGCTTATAGATAGTAAAGCATGGATTGATTTTTCACAAGGTTGCGATATACGTATCATGACTGAGGAAAAGGCAGAAGCAATAAAGCAGATGAAGATTAAACAGATACATTTTGCTTGGGATAATTACAATGATAAAGAGAAAATAGTGCCAAAATTTCGTGAGTTTAAAGAGATTACACAATGGGATAAGCGGAAAATGAGCGTATATGTACTTACTAACTTTAATACTACGATAGATCAAGATTTAGAAAGAATATATACGCTTAAAGAATTAGGTTACTGGCCATACGTAATGGTTTACGAGAGAGACAAGTTGCCTAGAAAACATATCATTAGAAAACTTCAACGGTGGGTTAATATGAGAGCAGTGTTTGAAAGCGTATCAAGTTTTGATGATTACTTAGCAAAATGACAGATAAAGAAAGATAATGGTGAACATTGACAATTGAATATTGATAGTTGGAAAGAATTGATATAGAATATAAGAAAACTATAAAGGATGGAATATAATGGTATACTATATCGCGAATTTCGATGCTACTAAAAATAAAATATGTTCATTCGAGGAAACAACCGAAGAACAGATTAACATATTTTATGATGAAATTGATTTTATTAATACTTATTCCCAAGTTAATCGTGTATTGGATATGGTTATAGGCAATAGTATTATTGTGAAAAAGTATTATAATTCAAACTCTCAAAATGCAAAAATGTCAGGTGTTGAAAGTGAAAATATTTTGAAAAACATCAATAAATATTTGTTTGATTACTTGACATCGTTCCATACTTTTATAGATGTAGTTATAAAAGCAATGATTAAGATAGATTCAGGTAAGGAAGAAGATATAAAAAAAGAAGATAGTAGATTATACGATGAATATTTTGAATACCGATTTTTTAAGAGACTCCGAAATTATATTGTACATTATGATTTTCCTCTGACTAAGCTAGATGCGTCAGATGTAGGAATAAAAATCAGTGCTTCTAAAAAATCATTGCTAAGGTTTAAATCTTGGAGTACAGTAAAAGATGAAATTCAAAAGTTGGACGAAGAAATTGATATATTATCTATGATAGATAGCGTGAATAATTGTATTACATTACTGTACTACGAGTTTCTGTACCTATTAGCACCAGTTATAGATAAGGCGGCAAGTGCTGTAATGTTATTCAACAATAAGTATAAATACGACCAACCCGTAGTGATCATTGCTGAAAATAAAAATGAGTTTCTAAATGGTAAACTAGAAATGAAGCCAATATCTAATTCGCTTAATAATGTAACTAAGGCTCTTAAAGAATTACTGTCTCATCCTAGTGTTAAGGTTAAAAATGAATAAATTCTATTCTATTACTACCAACTATCAATATTTAGTTGGTAGTTTTTTTATGAGGAAAAATAGAACGGAGGTAAGTGAATGGACGCATTAGAGCGAGCTATTGATACAATACATAGGCAAAACAAGAAGGTCGCTGTTGATTACACCAAAGGCAAAGACGTAACGGTAATTACTCTTCTTTGTGAAGAAGCAGAGGTAGCTATAAAGGCACTTGAAAAGCAGGTGCCAAAGAAACCAAGATATATCGACAATGATGCAAACTATTTTGAATGTCATGCGTGTGGTGGAGCAATATACAGCACAGATAGTCTGAGTACTCATAAATACTGCCTAGAGTGCGGACAGGCAATAGATTGGAGCGTGGAAAAATGAATGAGCAAGGAGCAATTAAGGATTTGCAAGAGTATATAGGCAGTGGAGAGTATAACGGAACTAATCCACCTATATATCTTGAAACAGCTACAAGTGCAATTAGAGCACTTGAAAAGATGATTCCAAAGACAGTATATCATTTTCTGGAAGACGATACATTTGAAACAATGTGTTGTGGGATTGAAGTAACAGGCAAGGATTATAAGTATTGTCCTGAGTGCGGTCAATTACTAGGCGATGTGGAAGAAGTGAAGGATTAGTTAAATTAATATTTAGGAGGATTGCGAAATATGTATAAAAGCACAAAAAGTGTTATGAAAATCGAAGTTGATGACAAAAAACTAAAAATGGAAATTAGTATCAAGGATTTGAAATACTTGTTTGAAAATAATCCGGATAATTACGATGAATCAAAGGTAATGAGAGGGAAATCGCAAGAATTCGCAGAATGGATTGCAAAAATGCTTGAAGCAGAATCAGACCAGGAAACAGGAGAACCGTATTGGGGTGAACCATTTACAAAACTGTTTGAACGTGCATTAGAGGGAGATACAGAAACAAAAGATGGTGGGCTAATCAAATATGGCTCAGACGATTAAACTAAAATTTATGAAAGGTGGAGATTGAATGTTTGTAAAGTGGGATAAAAGAAAACACTTAGGATTTGGAATAGTATTATCGATAAGAAATACGGAAGTTGGTTCTACATATTTGTCGATTGGCCTAGGGAGATACAGCTTTGTTGTTGGTTATATGATTAATATTTAGTGGAGGAATCGGCATGGTTTTAAAGAAGTTAAAAGTAGGGATGTTGGTGTACGATGTTAGAGAAGCAAAAGGGTTACATCGGTTCAATGTAAGATGGCAGTCATGGAGTGTAGTAATTAATCAAATAGATGAAGAAAATGAGAGAGTATTTGCATCATGGAGTGGCAATTCTCCCGAATGGTATGAAAAAAGAATATGGTCAAAATGGAGATTAAAAAGACCAGTAAACTAGAAAGTTAATGGAGGGAATGCTATGGAATGGGAAGAAGCAACACCAGGTCAAAATGATTGGGAAAAGCAAATAAACTTAAAAGCATATTATGGAAATCTTCTGGTTGGGAGTATAGTTTATTGTGGAAGCGAAATTGGTTGGCAATCTGTAATTGATGGAAGCATGGATTTTTTGGATGCAGAAACAGAAGAAGAAGCAAAACAAGAACTGAAAGATAGATTAGAAGATCATTTTGAAAGTGAAATTAACTATTACAGAGAATTAACTGAAATGATAAACGAGCTTAATTAAACTAAAATTAGGAGGAGAATATATGGATAAATGCAAAAACTGTAATTGGTATTACAGCGATACATGTTGCAGCGAATCGCTTGATGAATTAGGAAATGACAGTACATACATGACAGATTCATGTGTCGGATTTCTTAGAAAAGACTTTATTGAACATATGATTGATATGAAATCAGAGTTATTGGTTTATTGCAAAGATGAATCATTGATTAATCATATAAAAAATATGAGCTATGTAGAAACAGAGAAAACTTATAAAGAAGTTTTCAATATGTAAGAAGGCAACAGTACATTGACAACTACATATCGATTAGTAGATAATAACCTTATAGGAGGATGTAAAATTATGGGGTTAAATGATTATTTAAAAGACTTTTGTGAGAAACACGGGTATACATACAATATTGATTATCATGATAAGTCAAAAGAGTATAGCATAACGATAAGTAATGAAAAAGAAAATGCTGCTCTCTTGATGACTAAAGAAGAACTAAGAAGCATGAGTAATCAGAAAATAAGAGATGCACTGGACTTCTTACACAATGGCATACAGCTCAGGACCAAGCAAGGGAATAAAGAATAAAAATTAGCTACTAATCGTTAATGGTTAGTAGCTTTTTATTTTCTCCATTACCCAAAGTCCCTGTTCCTTGTAATAAATAATATCAATCAGCTGTCTACGTCCTTGGAGTGTTATAAAACAGTTATAAAGTGTTCTTCCTTGCAATTCCTTAGTTGTTCTTACTCCATCGATAGCAGCTGTAACACGAGTAGCGTCCGGTAAATCGATTTTAATTTTGAGCGGTGTAGAATTCCCTTCCATATCCGTATAAGCAAACACAGCGACAGCTTGGTAATTATCATAATCAATATCAATTTTAAAACTTTTAGGTTGTTGATAAAATGGCATACTTGGCACCTCCAGTGTTAGTATACCACAATAATTATTATAAATGAATAACTCGAAGTGACAGCTATATAGTAACTATGAACATTTAGAGAGGATGGTGATCGAGTGAACAAACGAAAAAGAAAGAAAAGATTTAAAAGATTAATAGAAAACTCTTTTATAGGAGTAGACTTAGGACAAAATGATGACATCACACACATTATGACTAAACAAGAAATCTACAGCTATTTATCAATACCAGAGATTGTTAAAAAAACTATAGAAGAAAAGAGAAAAGACACAAATAAGCAATATTGTAGATTTGTCAAAGCACATTCACAAGTATCCAGATAGTAACTCAAAAGAGTAGCTATATAGTAACTATTAACCAATCTGTCTAAACTAAGGCAGCACGCCATAAGGATATACATATCACAAATTTATCTCCTTATTCGATATAAAACAGAGAAAAAAAGTAATAAAATCAAGGCATCCATAAGGGTGCCTTTTTTAAATATTAAAGATGGAACACAATGGAACAGACGATTATGATATTATGTAAAATGTAAAGAAAAAAGTAGTCGATTTTCCGAAAAAGTATTTTGACTGTAAAAATAGTTATAACGCTAGTAAATCATAACGAAAACCAATAATGATTAAGTGCAATATAATATTAAGGTTATATTGCGCAAGAAAGGAGAGAATAAACTGAGCAAAATCGAGCTAGAGAATTCATTAAAAGAGTTCTTAATTGAAATGAGATATGAGGAAAAATCCAAAAACACTTTAACAAAATACAAGAGAAACATTGAACAATTTATTATGAAAATTGGTGATTCTGAAGTATGTAAGGATAGAGTACTTGAATTTAAGCAATATTTAATTGATATGAACTTTAAAACAGCAACGATAAACAACTACATAGTAACGGTTAACAAGTTTTTAAAATGGATTGGCTTAAAAGAATGTACAGTTAAGCAGATTAAGCAACAAAGAAAATCAAGCTTAAATGAAATGTTAACTGTTGCAGATTATAAAAGACTACTAAGATTTGCGAAAAAGTATAATCGCATGGACATCTATTATATTATTAAGATATTAACAATGACAGGAATACGGATTGGGGAACTGGAATACTTTACAGTTGAGAATTTAAAGACAAACTATATAGATGTGAAAAACAAGGGGAAAGAACGAGTAATAGTAATTAGGCAAGACTTGATAAGAGAGCTTAGAAAATACTGTAGAGAGAACGGAATAAGATCAAGCTATATCTTCAAGGGGCAATCAAAAGGGAAGATGATTAACCAATCAACCATATGGCGCAATATGAAAAAGATTGCAGGAAAAGCAAGGGTTAAAAAGACAAAGGTCCATGCTCACAGCTTTAGGCATTTGTTTGCAAAAATGTATCTAAAAGAATATACAGATAATATTACAGGGTTAGCAGACATCCTGGGTCATAATTCGTTAGAGACAACAAGAATATATACCAGGACATCAGACGAAGAAAAAAGAAAAGAAATTGAAAATATAAAGTTTACGTAAAGATGGAACACAATGGAACATTCAGGTATGATATTATAGTATCATGATATAAAATAGTAACGCTCACAGAATCAACCTCCGTTCTGTGGGCGTTCTTTATATTAGAAAGGTGGATGTCATGATTATTGCTATAAATGAAATAATTGTATTCCATGTAAGTGAGTGGATAGTTAATATAATAGATAAAAGCACTCGCTCGTTGGTTAGGCAAGAGGTTGGCCACAACACATGGAAGTCAAGGTGTAAAGTCAAACGTAAGCCTACATCATCTAAAGATATTAAGATAAATATAACCCCAATATATTTACAAGTGGTGTAGGCGTAAATATGACCATACAAAAATAATATAATTAAATTATAAAGAAAAGCTGATGTCTCGTGTAATGAGTTCATCAGCTTTTTTAATGGAATGTAACTCAATGGTTAGAGTACCTGTTGTATACAGCTAGTTGTCGGTTCGAATCCGACCATTCCGATTAGGAGGTTAATAAGGATGTTAAAGGTTATAACAGACAATAAAATTAAAGATTGCTCACAGTGTCCTCTTAAGCCTACATACACAAGAGATTGTGGTGAGCAGATAAAGATTAGGGGAACAAGTGGAAGCGTAACATTTGGAAAGGTGCCGGATAAGGATTGTAAGGTGAAGTATGGCAAGGGAATTTAGTAGAAAATTCTATGATAGTCCAATGTGGAGAAAGGTGCGCAAGTCATTCATAGCACATAGACAAAGCATAGATGGTGGCATGTGTCAGAAGTGTAAGGATAGAACTGGATACATCGTTGACCATATTATTGAGTTGTCACCAGAGAATATAAACGACACAGAGATAACTCTATCGTGGAGTAATCTACAGTATCTATGCTTGCCTTGTCACAACACTAAGACATTCGGTGAGCAAGAAGAAAGATATTATTTTGATAGCAATGGGATGATTCAACCACTCCCCCTATCAGAAAATGATGAAGAGGAATAAAAGTAACCGAGTGTGAAGGTGGATGTAATACACAGGTCACACGCATGACCCCCCTACCCCAGGAAAAGAGGTGATATTTGTGGCAACTAAGAAAGAGAAAACAAAAGATAGCAGAATTATGGGCGAAGAAAAGCGACTTAGAAAGATTTATAAAAACATAGACGCAGATAACAAGGCAATCATTGATGGGCTGATGCAAAGGGCTGCCTACATGAGAATTACCCTAGAAGACTGGGAAAGGGACATTGACGAAAATGGTTATTTTGAAATGTTCACTCAATCAGAGAAAACGGATCCATATGAAAGGGAAAGGCCAGTAATCAGATTATACAACACAATGAACAAAAACTATCAGAGCATCATTAAGCAATTATCCGACTTGGTGCCAAAATATGAACCAGAGCCAAAGGATGATGGGTTTGATGATTTCGTGATGAAACGGAGTGATCTAATGTGATTAAGTATCCGTTGTCTTATAATCCTATCCTAGATTACTGGGGGAAGATTGAAAGAAAAGAAGTTATCGTATCAAATAAGATATACGAGACTTATAGATTTTTAGCATGGAAAATCGAGAATCCAGATAAGTATTTTTATTCTTCCGCTAGGGCAAATCACTTCTTTGAGTTTTCAGAGAATTACTGTAGATTATCACAAGGGAAAAAAGGTTTTCAACTTGTCGAATTGGAATTATGGGAAAAAGCGTTTCTCGGTACAATATTCGGTTTTATTGATGAAGACGGTAATAGGCAATATCAAGAAGCCTGTTTGATTATCGGTAAAAAGAACGGTAAGTCTTTGATTGCATCTCTAGTAGGCAACTATATGTTATCAGCAGACGGTGAAGCAGGCCCAGAGGTTTATTCTGTAGCAACAAAGAAAGACCAAGCTAAGAAAATATGGCTTCCTGCTAAACAAATGGTTCTGCAATCTCCAACATTACGAAAAAGGGTTAAGCCCTTAGTATCTAGCTTATATTGTGCTAGTAACTTTGGAGAGTTTAAGTATCTTTCATCTGATGCAGATACACTGGACGGGTTAAATGTTCATTGTGTTTTAATGGACGAGTTGCAACAGTGGAAGAATGGGCGAGCCTTGTATAACATCATGGCAGATGGCATGAGTGCACGAGATCAACCGTTATGCCTAATAACAACGACAGCAGGAGTTATCCGAGAAGATATTTACGATGAAAAGTACGAAGAATACGAAAAGATTATCCAAGGCTACAAAGATAATATTGAGATAGACGAGCGTAGAATCGGTTTCATCTATGAATTAGATAAACGTGACGAGTGGAAAACAGAGTCATGTTGGTATAAAGCCAATCCAGGGTTAGGAACCATCAAGAAACTTAGTGACTTGCAAGAAAAAGTTAAAAGAGCAAAAGAAAATCCTAAACTAGTTAAGAATTTGCTTTGTAAAGAGTTTAATATCAGGGAAACATCTGAACAAGTATGGCTAAGCTATGAAACAATCGTAAATGAATCCACATACGATATTAAAACATTAAAGCCTAGATATGGAATAATTGGACTTGACTTATCCGATACGACAGATTTAACTTGTGCCACGGTGTTGTTTAGAGTGGCAGGAGATGAAACTATCTATATTAAGCAAATGTACTGGTTGCCTGCTGACAGATTGGACGAGCATATTAAAACCGATCAAGTACCTTATGATATTTGGTTAGAGCAAGACTGGATTAGAATATGTGAAGGTAATCGAATCGACTACCACGATATATTTGAATGGTTGGATGAAGTAAGAGAAAAAGATGATATTTATTTCTATAAGGCGGGTTATGATTCATGGAATGCTAAGTATATTGTTGATGAGTTGGATGCGTTAGTAGGGAAGGAAAGTTCACTGCCAGTTATTCAAGGCCCTAAAACCTTTTCTAGTCCATTGAAAGCTATGGAATCGGAACTAAAAGCCAAAAAAGTAAATTACGACAACAATCCTATCCTTAGATGGTGTCTTACAAATGCAAAGGTAAACATTGATAGGAATGACAACTGGGCATTGGTAAAGACATCGAAAGCAACTAAACGTATTGATGGTGTGGCATCTATGATGGATGCCTATATCGTATATGAAAATTATAAAGAAGAATATCTTAGCATGATATAGAAAGGGGTGAGAAGGTGGGATTATTTAAAAAGAAAAACGAAAGCATACTAGTTTCAAAATATCAGATCATAACAGACCAGGGAGAAGGGTTTTACTCATGGAACGGGAATCTTTATAAATCTGACATTGTAAGGGCTGCTATTAGGCCGAAAGCTAGAGCAATTGGAAAGACAGTAGCCAAACATATCAGAGAAACCATTAAGAACGATGGAAGTAAGGATATCAAAGTGAATCCGGACGTATACATGAGATTCTTACTAGAAGAACCTAATCCATATATGACAGGGCAGATGCTACAAGAGAAACTAGCGGTACAGCTTGAATTGAATAACAATGCCTTTGCTTATATCGCAAGAGATGAAAATAATTATCCAGTGGAAATATATCCAATCACAGCAATCTCTTGTGAGGCGATTAAGAATAGCCAAGGGGAGTTATATATCCGTTTTGTTATCAAAAATGGTAAGACGGTTACATTTAGATATTCCGATATCATCCATTTAAGAAAGGATTTCAATAATAGCGAGATTTTCGGCGATGAACCAGGAGAAGCATTAACTTCCTTGATGGAAATAGTGAACACTTCTGATCAAAGCATCGTAAAAGCTATTAAGAATTCAAACGTAATCAAGTGGTTGTTAAAATATAATACCAGTATGCGACCAGAGGACTTGAAAAAGAACACAAAAGAATTTGCAGATACATTCCTAAGTATTGATTCGGATACTGGAGGGGCGGCTGCAACAGATGCAAAAGCGGATGCAAAACAAATTGAACCAAAGGATTATGTGCCAAACGCAGCTCAGACGGATAGAACGGTTAAACGTATCTATTCGTTTTTTAATACTAATGAGAAGATTGTACAAGGAAACTATTCGGAGAATGAATGGGTGTCATATTATGAATTAGCGGTTGAACCAGATGTTGTGCAATTAAGCGGAGAATACACAAGAAAGCTATTTTCAAGGCGAGAGAGAGGATTTGGAAATCGCATCTACTTTGAAGCATCTAATCTTAGTTATGCAAGCACACAAACAAAACTTGCGTTTGTGTCCATGGTTGACCGTGGAGCCATGACACCGAACCAGTGGAGAGACTTATTTAACTGGGCGCCAATTTCTGGAGGTGACGAACCTATCAGAAGACTAGACACAGAAACAGTAAAGAAAGAAGGTGAGTAAGAATGAAACGAATAAATGTATATGGACCAATAATTCCGAATGACTACAAATGGTATTTTGATTACTTTGAAGAAGATTCAACTTGTCCAAGAGATGTCTTTAATGTATTACAAGATGCAAACGGAGAAGAAGTAGAAGTCTATATCAATTCCCCTGGTGGAATTATCGAAGCGGGTTCAGAGATTTACACAACATTGAGAAGCTATCAAGGCAATGTTAAAATTTATATCGTTGGTCAAGCTTGTAGTGCAGCATCAATCATTGCCATGGCGGGATACAGCGAAATGTCACCTACTGCATTAATGATGGTACATTGTGTATCGAGCGGTGCAAGAGGAAATCACTCGGATATGGAACATATGGCGGGAGTATTAAGAACCGCAGACGATGCCTTATCAAATGCTTATGTATCTAAAACTGGAATGACGAAGGAAGAAGCCCTCGCCATGATGGAAGCTGAAACATGGCTAACCGCAGAGCAAGCAAAAGAAAGAGGACTGATTGACGGAATCATGTTTGAGCAGAAAGATCCGTTAAGATTGACTGCTAGTAACTTTGACTTGCCAAGTGAAGAAAAGCTGAATCAAGTAAAAGAATTGATTAATAAGCAGAGCATCAAAAGTGATGAATCTGCTTTTTTAATACAAAAAACTAAGGCACAACATAAACTTTTAAATTTGAGAGGAGAAAAAGAATGAACAAAGAGAAATATTTATCAGACAGAAAAATATTGCTTGACGAAACACAAGCACTAATCGACGAAGGAAAAATTGAGGAATCACAAGCGAAAATGAAAGAAGTCGAATCACTTGATAACAAGTGGGAAGAAGTAAAGCTTGCCAATGCGAATATGAACGCATTAAAGGATAAGACAACTGGAACGGAACTAGGAAATAAATCAGCAAAGGTAGAGGGAGAGGTAGTTGATACCATGGGGAATGAAGTAAAACCAAACGACAAGCAATTATACACCGATGCATGGGCGAAGGTTATGCAAGGACAGAAACTAGACGAGAAGGAGCAAGTGATTTTTGACAAAGTAAACACAGAATTTAGCAATGCTTACACTCACGACACTGGGAATACCTCCGTGTTAATTCCAGAGAGCGTAGTTTCTGGTATTTGGGCGAGAGCAACAGAAGCTTATCCATTATTAGCAGATGTTAAAAAGTACAATGTTAAGGGTACATTGACGATCAAAAAGCACACTGCAATCAATGAGGGTGACGCTGCTTGGTACGATGAAGAAACTGCAACAGCAGACGAAAAGAACACATTCGGAGCTTTAACTCTTAGTGGATGCGAGCTTGCAAAGTCTATCACAATTACTTGGAAATTACGTGCAATGGCAACTAGCGAGTTTATTCCTTACATCATCAGCGAGTTAGGCGAGAGAGTAGGTATTGCACTTGGAACAGCAGTAGCGGTCGGTAAGGGCAAACCTGGAGCAGAAGATACATTTAAGCCAGAGCCTTTAGGAATCGAAACTGCTTTGCTTGGTGAATCCAATACTCCACAAGTTGTATCCTATGACCCAGAAGCAACTATACCCGATCCATTGTCTTACGAAGATTTTACACATGCAATCAGTAAGATTCATTCTTCCTACTTAGCAGGCGCAGTAATCTATGCAAACAATACAACTATCTGGACTAAACTTGCCAACATTAAGGATGGACAAGGTAGACCTTTGTTTATCCCAGATGTTACTTCTGGTGGTGTTGGAAGAATGTTCGGAATGGTAGTTAAGGCTGATGGAGGTGTTTCTACTGATTCTATCATCATCGGTAATCCACAAAAAGGTTATATAATGAACACCAATGAGCCTATGTCTGTTGCAACAGAGGAACATGTTAAACCTAGAACTATTGACTATGCAGCTTATACAATCGTTGATGGCGCTGTGTTGGATACCAAGGCATTTGCATTGATTAGAAACACCCCATCTGTTTAGGAGGTAGGCGATGAAAGTAAAGGCATTGAGATTATTCAATGACCTTCAATCGAAGAAACTTCGTAAATACGGAGAAATCTTCGAAGTATCAGAAAAAAGGGCGGTGGAACTATCTTCCGCCCAAAATGGTACGTTAGTTGAGGTTATTGATAAGCCACAAAAGGAAAGTGGTGAGCAGAATGTTGGAAAAAATCAAGGTCGTTCTAAGGCTAAAAAATAGCGCGTATGACGAGGAAGTGCAAGATCTAATAGATGCTTGCAAAGTTGACTTATCTCTTAGTGGTGTAGAAATCGTAGATGAAGCCGACCCGTTAACAATGCAAGCAATTAAGTTGTATTGTAAGTCTAACTTCGGATACGATGAAAACTCGAATAAGTTTGCAGAGGCCTATGAGAAGTTAAAACAATCCATGTCTTTGTGTGGCGACTATAAGGTGGTGACCTGATGTTCAAGGATATAGCAAATCTAGTATATGTGATCGAAAAAAATGACAGTGACGGATTTCCAATAAAGTCAGAAGTCAAGACGGAAGTTTTCGTTGATAAGAAGTCAATTAAACGATCAGAGTTTTACACTGCCATGCAAGTTGGAATGAAACCAAGTATCGCATTTGAGATAAGACCCGAGGATTGGGAACTGTCAAGGCATATCGAGAAGAACAAAGTTTTATATGCACAAAAGATTGAGTTTGATGGTGGCACTTATGACATTATAAGGACTTATGAAGATGGCTCAATGGTTGAGCTAGTCTGCGGGTGAAGCCATGGGAAAATTCGATTTTTACTTTGACGAGAGACTCACAAGGCAACTAGAAAAGCTAGCGAACTTTGACGAAGAGATCGCACCAAGGGTACTGAATGAGAGTGTGCCGATCTTAGAGAGTTACGTCAAGAAAGAAGCTGCTAAACATAAGCGAACAGGGATATTGGTCAATTCGATTAAGAAAACCAAGGCTATAAAAAATAAATACGGCTGGTTTGTATCAGTTAGACCAACCGGAATGAGTAAGGAAGTAATGGGTGAAGATGGAGTTGTTCGGCCAAGAAAAGAGCCTGTAAGAAACATGGAAGTAATGGCTCATTTGGAATACGGAACAAGCGAACAAGAACCGATTCCAATCCTAACAAAGGCTTTAAAGGATGCTGAGTCAGAAGTGGCAGAAAAGATGCAAGAAATATTTAACGAGGTGGTGAAAATCGAGTGAATGTAAATCCAATAATTATTAATGCTTTGAATCCAGAAGGATTGCCAGTAACACCGGGGCATTACACTGGTACGGAAGATAAATATTATTCTTTTAATTATGAGGACGATAGAGGGGTTGTATTTTCAGATAATGAACCACAAATCGATGTAGCAAGTATCCAAGTACATTTATTCGTCCCACTCGATTACAACCACATACAGTTAAAGAAAAGAACCCGTGCGAGATTATTCAAAGCGGGCTTTTCTTATCCAGTTATTACAGAGTTTATTGAAAAAGATACAGAGAAAAGACACATAATTTTCCAATGCGAAATTGATGAACCATCAGAAAGTGAGGTATAGACATGGCTAGATGTAAATTTAAGTGTCGAAGTAAGACAGAGTTTGATGAGGGATTTTCTGATTTACACATGGAGATCACCAAGGATGAAAGCGAAGAAAATATTGCATTTTTCAAACATAGCCCAAACGGTCACCTTAATTTATCCTTTATCAAGAAGGAGATAGCTGATCAAATAAAAGTTGGTAATGAATATTTTATCGACATTACACCAGTAGAAAGCGAGGAATAAATATGGCTAAAATAGGTTTACAGTATTTAGCTTACAAAGGAGCAGGAGAAACACCAAGCAAGGGAATTCTTGCAAAAGCAATCCAAGCAGACTTATCCATTGCCTTAAATGAAGCAAAGGTTTACGCAGATGATGCGGTTGCTGAATCGGATAAGTCGTTCAGGGATGGAACATTGACACTAGGTGTTGACGATCTTAACGACATCATCCAAAAAGAATTGCTAGGTCATAAAATCGGTGAAGATGGCGAAATCGTGGCGAACGGCAACGACAACAATCCTTATGTTGGTGTTGGTTTTGTAAGTATTAGTAAAAAGAATGGAGCGCAAAAGTTTAGAGCGATTTGGTTGCCAAAGACACAGTTTGCAGAACCATCTGAGACCAATCAGACAAAGGGCGAGAGTACATCTTTCTCTACTCCAACCATGACGGGAACTATCATGCTTGACGATGATGGAAATTGGAAGTATGAGAATAGCTTCGCAACCCTAGAAGAAGCTAAGACATACTTAAACGGTAAGGCAGGCATTACTGGCTAATACATCGGGGAGAGGTAACACTCTCCCTATTATTTGGAGGTAGTATGAGATATTTGAAAACGAAAGGAAGTCCAGTCGAAATTGATGGAAATCCCTACTACATAAAATACACCCTTAATGTTATAGACGAGTTACAAGACAAAACTAAACTACCTATGAGCGAGATAATGACTTTATTAACATATAAAAAGCATCAACTAATCACAGTTAAGTTGCTGATTAAGTTTTTACTTGAAATAGAATTTGAACCAATTGAAGTGGACTATTACAGTGCGTTATTACTGACTACATATATAGAGCAAATAAAATTTAAAGATATGCCAAAGCCAAACAGCGAAGAAGGCAAGCACGAACCACAATTTATTGATGTGGAATATTGGTTTTATATTGGAAAAGTTGTTCTAGGATTTCCAACAGATGAAGTATGGCAAATGACATTAGGACAATTACAGACATTATACAATCAGCATTTAAAATATATCGGAGCAATTAAAGAGGATAAAGAAGTCAACATTGATGATGTAATCTAGGAGGGATAAGATGACAAATAGCAAAATGAATATAGGAGCAAAAATATCCCTAGATGGGGAAAAGGAATATAGGCAGGCTATAGGCAATGTCGGAAAGTCCATGGCTGTATTAAAGAGTGAGCTCAAAGCCGTGTCTTCCGAATATCAAGGCAATGCAAACTCCTTAGATGCGCTTAAATCTAAAAATGATATCCTGTCAAAGCAACAAACCGAGCAAGAGAAAAAGCTTAAGTTACTACGAGGTGCACTTGAAGATGCCACTAAAGAATATGGCGAGAACTCCAAAAAGGCGCAAGATTGGCAGATAAAACTTAATAATGCTTATGCTGAGCTAAAGAAAATTAATCGTGAACTTGATGAAAACGAAAAGTACATGAAAGAAGCGGAGAAGTCCACAGATAAAACCGCTAAGTCAATTGATGAGTTTGGGAAAGAAGTCAAGGATGCCAAGAATGAAACCATAGGCTTTGGAGACGTATTGAAAGCAAACCTTACAAGCGAAGCCATCGTCCAAGGCATCAAAGGTATGGTTAACGGTTTAAGAGACATTATTACCGAAACCGAAGAGTATCGACAAGACTTGTCGAAGTTAGAAACCAATACTAAGTTAGCAGGTGCAGCGTTTGATGATGTAAAAGATAAGTTAAGGGATTTAGATGCCATTACAAAGGAAACCGATAGCAATGTCGAAGCATTATCCAACTTGCTACAAACTGGATTCAAAGGCAATGACTTGGCCGATGTTGTTAATGCGCTAAGTGGTGCGGTAATTAAGTTCCCTGACACATTAAAGATCGAATCACTATCCGATGCACTACAAGAAACACTTGCCACTGGAAAGGCTACCGGTCAATTTGGCGAGTTACTAGAACGACTAGGATACAATCTTGAAGAATTTAACAAAGACTTATCTACGGTAACCACGCAAGCTGAACGACAACAGTATGCATTATCTGTATTAGCAAGCACTGGGCTATCCAAAGTTAACGACGAATACAGAAAAAGCAATAAAGAACTTATTGAATACTCCAATGCACAGTTTAAAATGAGAGAAGTCATGTCTGATATTGCAGTAGCCGCTACACCGCTATTAAGTAAAGCAATGAGCACTCTTGCTGACAATGGAGAAGAGTTGGCTAATGATGTACTTCCACCAATTATTAGCGGATTTACTTGGATGGTTGAGAATTCCGACTTGATCGTGTCAGGATTAAAAGGTATCGGAGCAGCGTTTATCACTAAGAAAATGGCAGATGGCATCACTTATGCAACCAAAGCATATAAAACGCTAACAACCGCGACTGAAGCTGCGACCACTGCGCAAACCGCTTTTAATACAGCAAGCAAGGCTAATGCAATTGGAGCTATTGTTAGTGTTGTTATTGGATTAGGAACTGCATTATATTCTTATGCAAAAAGCAGTTCCGATGCTTCAGAAGAAACCAGGAAACTAACTGATGAAACAGAGCAATTATTAGAATCATCAAGAAAACTTAACGAAGAAATTAGGCAAGGAATTGAAAACAGAAAAGAATCCGAGCAAAAAATCATAAGCGAGAGCGAAGCAACGAAGAGACTTGCCGAAACCTTGTTTGATTTATCTGAAAAGGAAAATAAGTCAGCAGGTGATAAAGCGCAGTTGTTAGCTATTACCGAAGAGCTTAATAAGGCGATGCCTAGCTTAAACCTATCAATAGATGCGCAAACTGGTGCCATAAATAGGCAAGAGGCAGAAGTTCTCAAATTGATTGAAGCAGAATTACAATTGCAACGCACAAAACTTGCAGGAGCGAACTTGGCACAAATAGAGTTGGACAGACTAGAAGCAGAAAAAGAGCTTGCAAGACTGGAAGAGGATAGAACTAAAAAGTTAGAAGAACAAACTAAGGCTATAGAGAAGAATAGCGAAGCCGCAAAAAATGCATCGTACAATGAGTGGGGATGGAATTTTGACAGTCTTAGTAGTGAGAAAAGTCTAAGAGAAATCAATAGCGTAGTAGAAGAACTTGACGAACAGATAGATATTTCAAGAACCAAAATCAATGAATTAAATAAACAATATCAGCTTAACCTTGATTATATTGGGGAATATGGAAGCAAGGTAGTGGCAGATAGTGCAAATACAGTAAGCGAAACAGCAAAAGTATCCATCAATGACTATGTTAAGTATGTCGAAAAAGCTTATAAAGAATCAACTAATACTCTTGAAGAAAGACTAAAGAGAGAGCAAAAAGCACTTAGCAAAGCACAGAAAGCACAGACGCAGGCGGTTCAAGATGCATCTGATCAAGAACTAAAAACATTAGAGAAGGCGCATGAAAAGAAACTAGAATTAATCAATGATGAGTACATGGAAAAGATGAAAGTTGTTGATGAAAAAAGGTATAAAGAACTAAAAGTAATACAAGATGAAATAGATAAAATCAACAATCAGACAGAAGCCGAAAACAGGGCAATACAATTGCGTGAAGAAGCAGAAGAAAGAATTGCACTACAAACAAAAATAGCCACAGCAGAAACGACAGAGGACCGACTTAAAGCGCAAGAGGAACTGGCCGAGTTTGAAAAAAAGATTTCAAGAGAAAAACTTATTTCCGAGCGTTCTCTACAAGTTGATATTTTGAAAGAAAGGCAAGATACAGTCAATGAAACCTACGATGCAGAAATTAAGTCATTAGAGAATCAGAAAAAAGCTGTAGAAGATCAAGAAAAAGAAAAATACCAAGTCGCAAAAGAGAAAGCTCAAGAACGGTTACAAGTAAAGCTAGAGGAACTTGCAGAAATCCAAGAGGTCGAACGAGAAAAGCTAACCAAGTCGCAGGAGGAATACAGACAGTATCTTGTTGAACAAAAGGAGTTAGCGATAGAAAATGCGAAAAAAATAACTCAGGATGAACTGAACGAGCAGAAACTAAGAAACGCATTGATGTACAACGAGGAAGAAGAGCAGAGAAAGAAAATTAAGGAACTGTATCAAACATACGGACCTAATCTTAATCCCGCTACAAATTTTTATATACCGACTGATAGACAAAATCAGAATACCTCAACAAACATTGATACTTCGGCTATCGAATATGCAGTGAAAGCAGGTGTCTCAGCAGCATTGCGAAATGTTACCTTTACTGCAAAAATCAATAATAAAAGTTTTTTCGAGCTTATAAGTGAATCGATTAATAATATGATTAGATAGGAGGTAGACACGGTATGAGTTATTTTATATTTAATAATGTCCATTCAGACGATATGAAAGTAATTGTCGAAAATCTACCACCAGTTATCAGGGCACCGCAAAGATATAACCGTACCGAAATAGAGGGTAGAGATGGAGCAATCATTGAACAAATAGGTTATAAGGATTACGAAAAAGAAATCAAGATAGCGTTCAAAAGTGAAGACGATATCTGGAATACCATGAATTGGTTAATTGGCAAAGGCAGATTAATCTTAAGTAACGAACAAAACAAGTATTATGATGCACACATACTTGATCAAATCGACTATGAAAGGGCACTACGGTTTAGAAAAGCCACGGTGTCCTTTTTGGTGCAACCTTATAAGTACTCTCTTGACGAGGAAGAAACTAATTCAAGAATCATAATCAACCAGGGGAACGTTATGTGCAATCCATTAATTACGATTTATGGTAGTGGAAAGGTAGATTTGTTAGTGAATGGGGTAAAAAGTTGTTCTGTTACAATTAACGAGTATATTACTCTTGATGGAGAAAGACAAGAAGCATACAAGGGTAATATATTGCAAAACAGATTAATGATAGGTGAGTTCCCATTGTTCGCACCAGGAGAAAATGTGTTAAGTTTTATAGGCAATGTTACAAACGTCACGACATTGGTAAGGAGTAGGTGGATATGATTAGAGTATTTAAAGCTAGTGATAGTAACTACTCAACCAACGGTGAAATTATACTGCAGCCAATATCCGCACTCATTACAAAAAACCATGAAGAAGAATATCTTGAACTAGATGTACCGTTGAAATATGTGGAGTATTTGGTACAAGATAATGTGATTGTAGTTGATACTCTAGCAGGAAAGAAGGGTTACAGAATCCACAATCCGATAGTGGGAAATACAATCGAAATTAAGGCTTTATTGTGTTATCAAGAAAAGCAAAGTTTTCCAGCAGACAGGGGCGCAGTCATATCCTACGGAAAGAACCTAAAAGATTGCACGGTTGACGAGAATTGGGATGATGTAGTTACCAAGCTGATACCGATTGGATATAAAGAAATTAGATTGCCAGAAGGTTATTTGTCCGTTGTAAGTCCTTATCAAAAGACATACGAAAAGGAAATCGAGTTTGAGTTATCCGAAAGCCTAACAGAGCAAGTTGAAGCACTAGAGCAAGATATTGACGATCTCGAAAAGGTAAAGACGGGCTTAGAAAGCGGAATCATCACACTACAAGCCAAGGCCGGCGCATATGATAAGTCGATTGTATCATTAAAAGCTGAAAAATCAGACTTAGAAAGCAGACTTGCACAACTAGGCAACAGTGAAGCAGAACTAAAAGAAAAGGCGGTAATTACCGCACAGATACCTCTTGTAGTGGATGATATTGCGAGATTTGGTAATGAAAAAACCAATGCACAGAATACACAACAAGCCACAAAAACCGAACTAACTAAAATCACAAATGAACTAACTCAAAAGATTACCAATTACAATAATCTTGTGATAGGTGATTTAAGGGCACAAGCGCAAGCTTATATCGATATACATAAGTACCCACAAGTTAATTACGAGATTGAAGCTCATATCGAAGGCATTATCGAAGTCGGCGACATAATTAAAGTCAAGCATCCACGTATGAAATTAGATCTACTTACCAATGTAAAAGGCTATCAATTTAATTGCCTAACATCGAAGTTTGATAAGGTGGAGTTTGGCACTCTAAAAACTACTTTAAAGGGCAAATTGACTGAACTTAAGGAAGATATCAAAAACGTTTCCGAGACGGTTAAAAAGACCGCAGGCGCAGTCACACGATATAGGTCGGAGTACAAGCGAGATAACGAAGAACTTATCAGTAAGTTTGCTTCTGATGTGTATGGTAGTTTGGGTGGAGTGTATGGTCTGCTAGAACAGAACCAATCCGTCCTAAGGCAAACCGCAGCACTTATTAGTGGTACGGTATCAAGGGTTAATGCGAATCTTAGTACTGACATTGCATCGTTAAGTATTAGGGCAAACCAAATACAATCCAGTGTATCAAGTAATTATTCTGACTTGGATGGCAAGATAACGAGCAATAAGTCGCTTGTAACTCAAACAGCAACCGCAATAAGAAGCGAGGTATCAACGTCAATTAATGGGGTTAATCAATCTATCTCCACAGTTGAGCAGACAGCTAATAAAATATCGTGGTTAATCAAAAGCGGAACATCGTCCACTAATTTCGTATTAACTGATAAAGCGGTGTCGTTAATATCTAACAGTATTGACCTTACCGGTTACGTAACTTTCTCTAGTCTAAAAACTGCAGGCACAACGGAGATTGACGGTGGAAATATTAAAACCGGTACGCTTGATTGTAGCAAGATAACCGTTACCAATCTAAGTATCAATGATGTTACTTATGGCAGTTATCCAGTAATTGATTGTACCGGTTCGACAGGTAATCCTAATATCTACATAGGAAGGGGAGGAACGTCAAACTGGGTTACTCCAAGCTCTATCAACATGCGAGCATCTGATATTAATATAGGTGAGACACTGTCTAGCCTATATAAAATAACTCTTACAGCCGGAGCTGTGAGAGTTAATAGCAACACGCTTGGTTTTTACAGTGCAACACCTGTTAGTAAACAAAGAGTTGATAGAATTTATACCAACTCTGTTACAACTGAAAGCCTTGCAAGTAGATTTAATTCACTGCTTACAGCTCTTGGGTTGCTAGGGCTTATAAACACTACTAACATATCTTAAAAAGGGGGAAAAATGAAAAAATTAGTATATACCATGGAGCAAATGCAAGAATTAGTACGCAATCTAAATCAGCTTACAGTACAAGGAATTGATAACTGTAAGCTGATTGCTTTATCTACACAAATCATCGACAATCCACAAGAAACCATCGAAGAAGATAAGGAAGGTGAATTGAATGGACCTAGAGATTAAAAAAAAAATAATACTAAACACAAATAATTTTAGATCAAATGACCGAGTTATTATAAAAAAAGGTAGTATTAGAACCATTATCCTTGAAGTTACCATTAATGACAAAGGCGGTGTGTTAGAGTTGCCACTAGGCACAACCGCAAAGGTAAGAATGAGAAAACCTGATGGAAAACAAGTGCTAAATAATTGTACTATCAATGGTAATACTGTCAATGTAGAAGTAACCGAGCAAATGCAAATTACCCCAGGTGATGGTGAATGTGAAGTGATACTTCTCTATGGGCAAGGTACTTTAACAAGTGCAACTTTCCCTATCACGATAGAAAGAAACGTACATGACGATAGCCAATTAGAGAGTTTGCACGAGTACCAATCAATACTAAATAGCTTAGCAAAGATTGATGTAGCTATTCCAAGGGTAGAGCAGGCGGTTGAGGTTGTTGAAGAAGTCCAAGGGCTAATCGACACGGTGCAGGGGAAGTTGGATAACGGAGAGTTTATCGGTCCAATGGGCGAACAAGGTCCTAAGGGGGATAAGGGAGATAAAGGTCTAAAAGGCGACAAAGGAGACCAGGGAGAACAAGGTATCCAAGGCGAGAAGGGAGACGCTGGACAAAATGGAATATCACCAACGGTTGTAGTAAAAACTAACACTGGAACCAACTATGTGTTAGAGATTACCGATGCAGATAAGACTATTACCACACCTAATCTAAAAGGGAAAGATGGTACCGGGGCAGGGGATATGACATCTAGTGTTTACGATCCGCAAGGCAGGGCTGTTGATATTTTTGAGTATATAGATGGAGCAGTTGAACAGATAGCAACCGCCGAAGGAAGTTTTTTAAACCTTACTACGTTAAATGGAGGTTTAAGGCTTGATGAGCTAAGAGGTAAAAAAGTAGAAGAGGGAACAGGTGTTAAAGCACCAGACAATCAATATATCCTAAAAGGTATCGGTGAAAGCGGAAAAGTTAAAGTTACTGCGTGTGGGACGAATATATTAAAAAACAATGCAGTTACAACAACAGTGAACGGCATAACTTATACTGTTAATTCAGACGGGTCAATTTCAGCAAACGGAACTAGAACTGGAACAACTTATGTAGATATTTTAGGTAAAATTACATCAGGAGCAGGAACTGTTTTTATACTAAGAAAAGGTTTAACGTACCATGGATTTGACAATCATGTTTTAGGTTTTAAAACTAAAGATGATAGATATTTAAGTGTGTCAAGAAGTAAACCATATACTCCTACGGAAGATATTGAAGTGGTAGGATTTTATTTAGAAGTGTCGTCAAATGATGTTCTTCCTTTAACTTTTTATCCAATGATATGTATTGGTGTAAATCCGACACAATACGAGCCATACAAAGAAACTACCGCTACTGTATCTCTAAATACACCTCTATACGATGGAGACTTAATCACAAAACGTAATGGTGTTTGGGGTGTCTTACGAGACAAGATAAAAACTGTATTTGATGGGTCTTCTGATGAAGCATGGTCATTATCGTCAAATACTGGTAATAATAATTATATAATTACCATTGCCGGCGCAATGTTAAATACTGCTGATAGGACTGATGTTGTTGTGTGTAATAAACTTCCGTCGATTACGGCGACCAGTGGGTTTAATAGTAATACAGTCTATGGTATATCTTTATGGCTACACTCATCGGAAATTAGAGTTAATATTCCATCATCAGTAGTGAACCGAGATTTAGCTGGATTTAAATCGTGGCTACAGGCAAATCCTATAACTGTAGTATACAAACTTGCTACCCCAACATGGACACCACTCACAGCATCTGAGCAAGCTCAATTAAACGCTCTTTGTACCTTTAGCGGAGTGACAAATGTTTTCTGCGATGATACGTTAAATCCAACTTTAAACGTGAGCTACGGCAAGACGGATGTTGCTGCGTTGGCGTTGTATGATGATAACAGAGTTGATACTTTAAATAGCAAGGATTATTTGTACAAATCTGATATAGTTGATAATCTAGCAGCTACGGTCAAAGGTAAGGCACTAGATTCTACCATGGGAACAGCGTTGCAAAATCAAATTACTGGCATAAATGAATCTTTAGCCAAGGTAGAATTTGTTTGTTCCCCATTAAGTGGTATTACAATAACTTTATCAAATTGCTACACTGTTGGGAAGACAGCATACCTAAACATAAAAGTTACTAAAACGGATAACACTGCTTTTTCAGAAGGGCTACAAACATTATGTGTTATACCTCAAACTCCATTAGCTCTAGTAACTCCTTTCCCTAGCATTGGGTTAACGGCAGGAGGAGTAACAACAGAGGTAAAAAGTGGACATCTTATGGCTTGGAATAAAACTATATATGCTGTAACGGTAGGCAGTGATACAACAGAGATTTATATAACTACATCATATAATTTTGCTTAGATATATAAATAAATCATTATTTAACGAACTAATAGAAGGGAGATAATATGTGGATTTCGAGAAAGAAATTTAAAGAGTTAGAAAAGAAGGTTGCTGACCTCGAACAGAATCAAAGCCAGCAACAGTTAAAATGCAAGTCTATATCTGCAGACTTAATCAATGTTAAAGGTAGAGTTATTACGTCTGCTCTAGCGATATAATTCTATACATTTTATTTATTGACACTTTGACCAATAATCTGATTGCTTTGCAAAATTATTGTACCGCACTTAACGCAGCCATAAGCATCAACAGCTATACCTTTTCCAATATCAATATTGGCAGGTTGTGTACTTGAATCAACAGTGCAAATAAAATAATGTTTATCCTTGCTCTCATGATCAATTTTGTGCAACGTGTCACCACATATAGGGCATCTAAATACCATTTTTAACATCTCCTTTCCTATGTACTTGGCTTCGCACAGCCTGTAAGGAGATTCTACCACAATATTACAAAATATACCATAAAAGGAGTTGATTGAATGGAACAAATCAAACTAAAGGACGGTACCTTATTCGAGATTATAGGTGCTACAAGTAACTCATTTACAATCAATGTTTCTACGTCACAGGATTTTAAGGATACTTACGATAAGCTGACAGCAAGTAACTTAGAGGAATATAGCATTGTTAACGAAGCAGGAGAAGATCTTGCGTTCTTCAAGGATAAGGAAGTAAAATCTGCAAGGCTAGAGGGAGAGATTGCTACATTCGACCTTAAAGATGTTGATATAACTACAAAACGAATTAGGGCATTAGAAGATAGCAACAATGTACTTACAGAGTGCATCCTCGAAATGAGCCAGATTGTATATGCTGCAAATTAAAGCATTTATACTTAAATTAATACTTGGGGAAGGAGGTCCTGATATGATGGCTATGTTATGGGCACAACAGATTATGTTAGGTAAGAAAACATATACACAGGTTCCAGCATTACTTAAGGAAGCTGTAAAAGAAATTTTGGTTGACAGTGGATGCGAAGATTTAATAACAGAATAATAATGTTAGTATACATAGAGCACTCATAAAGGGTGCTCTTTTTGTATGCAGGAAAGAGGTAGAATGGAAAGAGTAGTTACAGGTATACAGTACGCTATATCTTGCATAGGTGCATTTCTAGGATGGTTTCTAGGAGGGGTAGATGGATTTATGACCGCACTTTTATGGTTTGTTGCTGTAGACTATCTTACCGGTGTAATGGTAGCAATAATTGAAAAGAAATTATCAAGTAAGGTTGGGTTCAAAGGCATCTTTAAAAAAGTTATTATTTTCTGTTTGGTCGGGATAAGCAATATATTAGATATCTATATAATAAAAACTGGAAGCGCGATAAGGCTTGCGGTTATATCATTCTACATCTATAACGAAGGTGTAAGTATATTAGAAAACATATCTGTTATTGGATTACCTGTTCCTCAGAAATTAAAAGATGTTCTTGAGCAGGTTGGAAACCATGATAAGAAGGAGGAATAGTGATGAAAATAGCTATTGACTGCGGACATGGCTACAACACAGCTGGTAAATGTTCTCCGCCCTTTGTTAACGATATTACTCATACATACAAAGGAAATACCATTACGATTAAGAAAGGTGAGTCTTTAAAAGAACATGTTGCAAACGTTGGGGTTGCAATATATCTGGAAAAAGAACTTAAAAGATGTTGTTTTGAGATTTATCGTTCTGGTTACAATGATGATAATCCCAAGGATGATGTTTGCCCGGCAAACCCTAATACAGATATTACAGAGAGACAGCAAGCGATTCGTAAGGAAAATGTAGATGCTAGTATATCGATACACTTTAACGCTTATGGATCCGCCAAAACGTTTAATTCTGCATCAGGTATTAATGTTTATGTAGGGCAGAAAGAAAGTAGATTAAAGAAGTCGTTACCATTGGCACAGAAGGTATTAAAAAATCTAGTAGATTGCTATGGACAGAATAATCGAGGTATTGTAAAGAATGATACACTTGGAATGACTAATGCAACCGGATTAAATACAAGCGTCGCCATCCTTTTAGAACTAGGATTTATGACTAATCAAAAAGAAGCTGAAAAATATTTTTGCAATCCAGAAGCGTGGTACAACTATGCGGTAGCTATAGCAAAGGCTTTATGTGAACATTTCGGTATGGCCTATATCAAAGAGGAAAAGAGACATCTTAAACTAACCTCTCCTTATATGCGCGGTGATGATGTCAAAGAGTTACAGTCACTAATCGATGTAACAACAGATGGTGTTTATGGACCGGCAACCGATAAGAAAGTAAAAGAGATCCTAGATGCGTTAGGGATGTAAAAATATAGCCCCTCGGTTATGCTGAGGGGCGTAGTCTATCTTAATTTTATGTCAACGAATTTCGCATCATAGCTCTCAAATGCTTTGTTGTTATATGAACCATCTTCATCTAAAACATAAAACTTACCTGATATAATTTCTGGATTGGTGTTCGTTGGTACTGATTCCATGCATACACAAAATGTAGAGAAGCTTTTTGGCGGAACAGCTGATAGAATAAACGCAAATCCTTGAAGTGTTTCTCTATCTAATGACAGGTTAGGAGTCTGTAACCTAACTGTAGTATCAGTTTTATTTTCAACTCTAACAACAATGCCTCCTTGACAACTATAGTTACATCCGGATAACAATGCAGTAGATACATAACAGTATTGCATTGTAATGATCTCATCTTCGTAAATAGTTACATATTCGGCATTAATTGTATTTGATTCTTTAATATTAATTATTGATTTGTAATAGTTGAGCTCATTTACAATTTCTGCATAATCCGTCTGTGACACTGTAGTTATGTCTTTAATTAGGATATCTGCTTTGTATGTTGCATATTCATTTAATAACGCGTCATAATCATTCTGTAACTTATTATATTTCTCTTGCAACTCTAATAATTCATTAGATCCAACATTGCTTTTATTAGAACAAGAAACCATTGTAAATGCGGTTATTAATAAAATAGTAAATAGTTTTCTCATTCCATCCTCCCCATATGATACCATAATATGGTTATATGTTATCATTATTTACAATTTTAAGCAATATTAAAAGTGCCAGGTTTCCCTAAGCACTTTTATAAACCAAATATAATTGACTTGTTTTTGACTTCCAAAGGCTGATAATAACCGATTTAATGCGGTTAATACTGAGTAATGTAAAAGTTTCATAAAAAGTGCGTATATATAGTAAATGCTGATAATAATAGCATTTACTCAAAGTATTTGAATTAATTTTACATCTTCTATAAAATATAGTAAAATAAGAGTGCCTGTTTCGTTGTGGACTTCAAAGGATTTTCGTTTGAAGCATTGATCAGTGGCAATGAGGGGCAATGTTATCTTTGTACCAACTTATCACTGGTACAAATTTAATTCATGACAAGGAAGAGAGCTTGCTCATCTTGTTTATGTGAATGTGTAAGAATGGAAGTTAGGTTGAAAGCGTTTTTTAACCACTTGATTTGTATGTGTGCTAAAGTACACAGATGGGAGTTATCATGAACGAAAAAGCGTTACGTGTATTAGAATATCATAAAATTATAGAAAAGCTCAGTGCTCTTGCAGGATCTTCTCTTGGTAGAGAAAAGTGCCATCAGCTATTGCCTCTTACAAAGCTAGAGGATATTGTCCAGATGCAGCAAGAGACGACTGACGCTTTAGCAAGACTATATGCAAAGGGCACACTCTCTTTTTCTGGGATACCAGATATTAGAGATACGCTAATGAGATTAGAGATCGGTGCATCTTTGGGTGCTGGAGAGTTACTTAAAATCAGCTCTGTTTTAACAGCTACGTTAAGAGCCAAAAATTATGGCTATAACCAAAAAAACAACGAGGAATCAGAGGAGGTAGCACAGGATAGCTTATCAGAACGCTTCCGATTATTAGAACCATTATCTCCAATTAATAATGAAATCAGACGTTGTATTATCTCTGAAGAAGAAATTGCTGATGATGCAAGCCCAGGATTAAAGAGTGTAAGAAGACAAATTAAATTGGCGAATGATAAGATACATGAGCAACTTGGAAGTATCTTAAATTCAGCTTCTACCAAGGGAATGCTTCAGGATGCGATTATTACGATGAGAAACGGAAGATATTGTCTTCCAATCAAGCAGGAATATAAGAATACCTTCCAAGGTATGATGCATGATCAGTCGTCGACGGGATCAACAGCTTTTATCGAACCAATGGCGATTGTTAAATTAAATAATGAACTTGCAGAGCTTGCAATACGTGAGCAGGAAGAGATAGAGAAAATACTTGCTGAACTTAGTAATCTAGTAGCAACGGAAAAGTATAACCTTAAGTATAATCAAGCCACACTTGCAGAACTTGATTTTATCTTTGCGCGTGCACAGTTATCAAAAAATATGAAGGCTAGCCAGCCGCATTTTAATAATCGTCATTACATTAATATTAAAAAGGGACGCCATCCACTCATTGATCCTAAGAAGGTTGTTCCAATCGATATTTACCTTGGCGATAAATTTGATTTATTAGTAATCACAGGTCCAAACACAGGTGGTAAAACCGTATCTTTAAAAACAGTTGGTTTGTTTACCTTAATGGGGCAGGCAGGATTACACATTCCTGCTTTTGATGGCTCTGAATTAGCGATATTTGAAGAAGTATATGCAGATATTGGGGATGAGCAAAGCATTGAACAAAGTTTAAGTACGTTCTCTTCTCATATGACCAATACGGTATCTATTTTAGAGCATGCCAATGAGAATTCTTTAGTGCTATTTGATGAACTTGGTGCTGGTACAGATCCTACGGAAGGTGCAGCACTTGCGATGGCGATTCTTAGCTATCTTCATCAAAGAAAGATTCGTACCATGGCAACTACACATTATAGCGAATTAAAAATATTTGCTCTCTCAACAGAGGGTGTTTTAAATGCTTGCTGTGAATTTAGTGTGGAAACCCTACAACCTACGTATCGACTATTAATCGGTATACCTGGTAAGAGTAATGCATTCGCGATATCCTCAAAACT
The DNA here is from genome assembly GCA_023387655.1 of Bacillota bacterium. Lineage (GTDB taxonomy): Bacteria > Bacillota > Clostridia > Lachnospirales > Lachnospiraceae > Lachnoclostridium. The sequence goes on along the minus strand of JAEWHR010000020.1, from coordinate 26,109 downwards.
TGGTTTATCGAATTATATTATTGAAAAGGCGAGAGAGTTCATTGGTACGAAGGACGAGAGTTTTGAGGACGTTATAAGTAACTTAGAAGCTAGCCGTATTGCTATGGAGAAAGATAAGGCTGAGATTGAGCAGTATAAGAAAGAAGTAGAAGAGTTAAAACGAAAGTTAACAGAGAAAAATACGAAAATCGATGCTGCTAAAGATCGCATCCTAAGAGAGGCAAATGAAAAAGCCAGAACAATTCTTCAGGAGGCAAAGGATTATGCGGATGAAACCATTCGTAAGTATAATAAATGGAGTGCCGGTGGAGCTAATAACAAAGAGATGGAGAATGAGCGCGCTGCTTTACGTGAAAAACTAGGTGATACGGATTCTAACCTAGCCACTAAGGTAAAGAAGAATAAAAAACAGCATAAACCATCTGATTTTAAGGTGGGTGATTCTGTCCATGTTATTAGTTTAAACTTAAAAGGTTCTGTTAGCACTCTTCCTAATGCTAAGGGTGACTTATATGTACAGATGGGAATCTTACGTTCCTTAGTAAATATTTCGGATTTAGAATTAATTGATGAAGAAACCATTGTTGCTCCTACTATGACAAAGACCCAAAGCGGTAAAATTCGTATGAGTAAATCTATGTCCATAAGCCCAGAGCTAAATATTATTGGAAAACGAGTTGATGATGCGCTTCCAATCGTGGACAAATATTTAGATGATGCATATCTTGCGCATTTACCACAGGTTACAATAATACATGGTAGGGGGACTGGTGCATTAAAAGAGGCGGTACATGCACATTTAAAAAGAACCAAATACGTAAAGAGCTACCGTGTTGGTGGTTTTGGTGAAGGTGATCATGGGGTTACCATAGTAGAGTTTAAGTAGTTACTGTGAAAATGTAAGGATATTTTCACAGGGAAAATGTAAGGATATTTTCATAGGGCAAATTTGTGCTGTCGCCCAAATTCGTAGGCGACAGCAGTCTGGAGGTTTGTATGGCAACAAAGCAAAAGATCTTAATTGTGGATGACGATGCTAATATTGCAGAGTTGATATCACTATATCTTATAAAGGAATGCTTTGACACTAAGATCGTCTATGATGGGGAAGAGGCGATTTCACAGTATCGAGAATATCAGCCGAATTTAATTCTCTTGGATTTGATGTTACCGGGGATTGATGGGTATGAAGTTTGTAGAGAAGTTAGAAAAACAAGTGCTGTGCCAATTATTATGCTCTCTGCAAAGGGAGAGATTTTTGATAAGGTTTTAGGTCTTGAACTTGGAGCAGATGATTATATGATAAAGCCTTTTGATACAAAAGAGCTCGTTGCAAGAGTAAAGGCAGTAATCCGACGTTCAGTACCCTCACAGACAACATCTGAGCAAGTATCTGCTCAGGAGCTAGGAGATTTTGTTACTTATCCTGATCTTGTTATAAACCAGTCAAATTATTCAGTAACTTACTATGGAGATTCCATAGAGATGCCACCAAAGGAATTAGAGTTGTTTTATTTTCTTGCCTCGCATCCAAATCAAGTGTTCACCAGAGAACAGTTACTTGATCATATCTGGGGATATGAATACATTGGAGATACTAGGACAGTTGACGTTCACATCAAACGTTTACGTGAGAAAATCAAGGATCATATATCATGGAGACTATCCACTGTGTGGGGAATTGGATATAAATTCGAAGTGAAAAAAAACTAGTCATTATGATGAGAAATAATTAGGTAATGGGTATTTAGGAAATGGATTGTCTTGACATGAAATTTTAGTGAAATACGAAAAGTTGTCACCGTTAAGAAAGGTGCGAAAGCGCCAGAATAGAGGATGCTATGAAGAGAACAGCATTTGTAAAATTAATTCTATGCTATTGCTTTGCTGCAATTTCGATGTTTTTGCTTCTCAACACTGTGGGGATCAAATTCATGGAGCAAAAGCTGATTGATCGTAAGAAAGATGAGCTATATAATGAGGCGACAATCATTGCTTCTGATTATGCTACAGCGTATTATTCTCAAAAGCTATCTCATTCAGAGATGGTGGAACAACTACGTGTAATTGATAATTTTCTTAATAATCGTATTTGGATTGTTAGCAAAGACGGTATGATAAAAGCAGATACAAGAAGCAATGCGAGTGGAATCAATATTACAGATCTGGATGCCAATTTTTTAGAGCAGACATTTTCAGAGAATGTATATTTTAAGGGGATATTTGCAGAACCTATGCTTAGTGTAGTAGTTCGTATTCCGTATAACTATTCTATTAAAGGGTATGTTTGTATTCATATACCAATGGATAGTATCCGAAGCGAAACTATTTATTATATTGACTTTGTCAATCTTTGTTATTTAGTATTTTTAATTTTGTTACTACTAATTTTTTTAGTGATCTACTATATTACGGTATTTCCAGTGCGTCGTATCACAAAGGTTTGCAGTGAATATGCAAAGGGTAATTTTGATGAACCAATGGAGATACGGACGAATGATGAGTACAGGGAATTAGCAAATAGCATAAAATATATGGCAGATGAGCTTAGGAATCTGGATGATTATCAAAAGAAGTTCGTAGCGAATATCTCTCATGATTTCCGTTCACCTCTCACCTCAATAAGAGGCTATGCGGAAGCGATGAGGGACGGAACGATACCATATGAGATGCAAAATAAATATCTTGATATTATTTTGTTTGAAACAGAACGTTTGACTAAGTTGACAACCAACCTTTTAGCGTTAAACAGTTTTGATAATAAAGGTACCTTACTTGAGCTTTCTTCCTTTGATATCAATGCAGTCATTCGAAAGACAGCATCCACTTTTGAAGGACAATGTACCAAGAAGCGTATTTTACTTAATCTAGAGTTTTCAGCGAAGGAAACTTTTGTGGATGCAGATATTGATAAGATTCAACAAGTCCTTTATAACTTAATTGATAATGCAATTAAGTTTAGTAACGTGGATTCCACTATCAAGGTGACGTCGGAGGAGAAGGGATCAAAGGTCTTAATCTCAGTAAAGGATCATGGGATAGGAATTCCGAAAGATAGTATCAAAAAGATATGGGAACGTTTTTATAAAACAGATTCTTCAAGAGGAAAGGATAAGAAAGGAACCGGCCTTGGATTATCGATTGCAAGGGAAATCATTATTTCTCATAATGAAAATATCAATGTTGTCAGTACAGAGGGCGTTGGTACGGAATTTATCTTTTCTCTGCAGAGAACAGACTACTAAAATACGCGGTTACAGTATAATAAAGTCGAATATGCGATAATAGTGTCAAGATATAGTAAAATACCGCAAAAACGTAGTTTTATTGTTTACAGTTTCTTCATAGTTAGTTCATAAGTCTGTGCTAGAATAATAAGACAGGCACAATTGATACTTATGTATGCGTAAGGAGAGCACATATGGAAACAAAGACACCTGAACCTGACAAAGAGTATCGTTTTATTCAGGAAAAAGTAGTACCGAGGAGAAAACATAAGGTAAAGAAACTAGCATATGCTGCTGTCTTTACTATGATTCTCGCAATTATTTTTGGATTGGTGGCAAGATATGTATTCATAAAATCTGATCAGTTTTGGATTAAGGTGCTTGGAATTGATACGACCCAGAGAGAACATATTACTTTCCCAACGGAGGTACCTGAGAATCCTAATGGTGGTAACAGCACAGGAGAGAATGTTACAGCAACTCCGAGTATCAGTATAACACCAGAACCGACGCCTTCTATTACTGAAGCACCTGAGATAGAAGATGGAGAAGTTACAGTTGTTGAGAACAAGATAGAAGCTACCATAGAAGACTATGAACGTATGCTATCCGAATTAAAAAAGGTTGCTACTACAGCGATGAGTGGATTGGCTGTGGTAACTGCCATAGAAAATAGAGTAGATTGGTTTGATGAAACTTATGAAACCAAGCGTACCACTACTGGTATCATTATAGCGGAAAATAATGCAGAGTTACTCATCTTAACAAATTTCGATAAGATAAATGGTGCCAGTGATCTAGAAGTAACGTTTAATGCTGGGTTTACTGTTTCGGGAAAACTTTGGTCTTATGATAAAGATTACAACTTAGCAGTGGTTGCAGTGAAATTAAAAGATATAACTCCACAGAATTTGAATACAATTAAGATTGCGGATCTTGGAGAGACGTATTCCATTACCCTTGGGGCACCAGTGATTGCACTTGGGAAACCAAATGGATACATTGGCTCGATGATGTTTGGTATGATTTCCAGCCGAGGGGCTTATCATTATATTATGGATAATCGTCTTGATGTATTTCATACGGACTTGAATGTAAATAGTAACAGTGATGGTGTTATTATCAATACAAAAGGTGAGATAGTTGGTATTATAACCCAAACAATGAAGGATGAGACTAATCCAGATGTCAATACGGTGATTGGTATCTCAAAGCTAAAGCCAATCATTGGTAAACTATCTAATAAAACAGAGCGGGTATATTTTGGAATTATTGGTGATGATATACCACAAGATGTACTACAATCCTTTTCGTTAACTAGTGGTATCTATGTGACAGAAGTACGTGCTGATTCTCCGGCATTTGCAGCTGGTATTAAGCAAGGAGATATTATTACCCATATCAATGAATATTCAGTTTCCTCGATGTCTAATTTCTCAAGTATTTTAAATAACTATAAAGCAAAGGAAACCGTAACAGTTGTAGTACAACGTAAAGTAAAGCAAGAAATTTCAGAAAAGAGTATTGAGGTTTTATTAGAGGTAAAAGAGTAAATAATATAGTAAGATAAGAGCAGGTACAAAATGAATCTAAGAAGAAGTGATGAACTTCGTATCAAGATTCTTTTTGTACCTGTATTTGTTGATTCGCGGAGTTGAGAGTGTGCGTAGCACACTATGTTCTAGATAGAAGTATCTCATTTGATTGAGGTTTTGGCTATAATGAAAGTAAGGAGTTTATAAATAAATTGTATAGATTAATCTAAGTATCCTAGGAATGAGAAAGAATAGGGAAGCGTAGCTTTAAGGTCTCGACACTTTCTAAATCCTCCCCTAATGTGAATAAGGTACAGTCATCCTCATGGTAAGTACTAATCTCATAATCCGAGGTATAAAAAGGAGTAAAGCCTAGTTCTAAGGTTTTTATCCTATTTCCAAAGTAAGGAACGATATCCTTCGGATTTATTTGTTCTGAAGCGATGATATGATGGAGAAATAAAACATCATTTTCAATTGAAGCAATGACATAAGTATCTAGACTTGGTAGATAATAAATATCGTCACTCAGAGGGCCAATAAGATAGAAAGCCAATAATCCAAAGTTGTCCATAGAAAAAGATTCATTTGGTATACTTTGCTTTGCTGCGCTTAGTAGAGCTTCTCTTTGTACTATATCCTTACCATCAATTTTTTGCAAAGAAGAGACCGATTCGTGTGAATTATCTATCCAGTCGTTTGATTCTATGCGGAGTCGATATACAAACTCTTTTCTTTCCTTAAATCCAAATTTAGGATAAAAGTCAAGAACACTATCATTTGCAAATAAATAGATACCATCTACCTTTCCAGTATATTTATGTAGGATGGATTCCATTAAACGACGGCTAAGACCAAGATTTCGATAAGCGGGATCTGTCATTACTGTACCAATCTGTAAGTAATACTTTTCCACCCCTGATATCATCATATGCATATGATTGACTGAAATATTGGATATAACAGTATTGCCATCTACCAAAGAATGTGGTTCATACGATTCACTCCAATACCCATTGTTGTACCAATCTTTTAATTGGAAATGAAAGACTTTTTGGGTTAATGCATGAAAGCTATTTCTTAATGTTGTGTCATTTAGACAATTTACTTTATACTCCATCGCTACCTCATTTCACAAAGTTTGTCTCTGTTTACTAATTAACAAACTAAATCATTGTTATCCGGCAATTAATTTGATTAAAATAAATCAAACAACTTAAGTTTCTATCTTGATTTTAACATAATATAAGGATAGTGAAAACCTTAAATGTTGGTTAGAAAAAAATTTAAGGTTCTATAAACTTAGAGAAACTCAAGTGATTTATTAGCATTATTCCAAGAAAATGTGTAAGAGTTCTAGTATTTCACACTTTATATATTGACTTAGGTGGGGTATAATAGAAAATAGGAGGTTGAAATAAGAGTTAATTTCAACTGAAGTTGTGTTCTAGAATAGAAAGGCTAGGTAGTAAAATGAGATATTTGAGTGAGTTACGAGACGGAGAGATGTTTAAGGAAACATATCTTTGTAAGCAACTTCAAATTTTAAAAACAAAGGCTGGAAAAAGCTATTATTCTTTATTAGTTCAAGATAAAACTGGAATAAAAGATGCTAAGGTATGGGAATTAGGCCCTGGAATTGAACATTTTGATACCATGGATTATATACATATCGAAGGGCAAGTGACAAGTTTTCAAGGTTCCTTACAGCTTAATGTAAAACGTGTTAGAAAATGCCAGGAAGGTGAGTATGATCCTGCTGATTATATGCCATCTACAGATAAGAATGTAGAGGATATGTATAAAGAGTTACTAAGATATATAGATAAAATGAAAGAACCCCATGTAAAACAATTAGCACAGAGTTTTTTTGTTGAGGATAAGGATTTTGCATTGCGTTTTAAGAGACATTCTGCTGCAAAGAGTGTACATCACGGATTTATGGGGGGATTGCTAGAGCACACTTTAGGTGTGGTACGGTTATGTGATTACCTAGCTGACAATTATCCTATTATTCAAAGAGATTTGTTATTGGTTTCTGCGATGTTTCATGATCTTGGTAAGTTAGAAGAAATCTCTAGCTTCCCTGAAAATGATTATACTGATGAAGGGAACCTTTTAGGGCATATCTTTATTGGAACTGCGAAGTTAAATGAAAGAATGAAGACAATTCCTGGATTTCCTAAGAAGATGGCAAATGAAATTATGCATTGTATTTTAGCTCATCATGGAGAATTGGAATATGGTTCACCAAAGAAGCCGGCACTTATGGAGGCATTAGCACTTAGTATGGCGGATAATCTAGACGCGAAGCTACAAACTATGAAGGAAATCATAACAGGGGATGAGGATAAGAATGATTGGATAGGATTCCAACGCTTATTAGATACGAATGTTAGAAGAACTTCTGAATATGAATAAATAATAGTTTTTAAGTGAATTTAAACTATAGTTATGAAGAAAATTGATAACCGTGTTTTTAAGAAGTTTTGTGCCATCTTAGATTGTGGCACAAACTTCTTTGCGTAAGAGCAGATTCATCATTGGGTGTTAGAAAGAGAGAGTAAGATATGGAACAGGTTAAAATACCAGGGAAGAATGAAATCGTACCTATAACGATAGAAGACATCGGTGCAGATGGGGAAGGGATTGGAAAGGTACATGGATTCACTCTGTTTGTAAAGGATGCAGTAGTAGGAGATGAACTCCTTGTTAAGGTAATGAAGACAAAGAAAACCTATGGTTATGCTCGTATTGAGCAGATTGTAACCCCATCTCCTTACCGAGTTACTCCAAGATGTGAGATCGCATCGAAATGTGGCGGCTGTCAGATTCAACAGTTATCCTATGTAGAGCAATTACGCTATAAGCAGAATAAAGTATTGAATTGTTTAAAGAGAATTGGTGGTATTGAAAACCTTCCGATGGAGCCAATCGTTGGTATGGAAGATCCATATTACTACCGCAATAAAGCACAATTTCCGGTAGGAAAACGTTCCGATGGAGAAATAGTCATTGGATTTTACGCAGGCAGGACCCATTCTATTATCGATACAGCAAAATGCCACATTGGTGATAAAAGTACGGAATCCATCATTGCCAGCATTCGAAATTTTTTGAAGGCAGAAAATATCAGTATCTATAACGAAGAAAGTCATCAAGGATTGGTAAGGCACATTTTGCTTCGAGTAGGATTTACAACCAAGGAACTAATGATTTGTCTCATTATCAACGGCAAAGAGTTACCAGCCAGCGAAAAGTTAGTAAAACAACTGTTATCATGCCCGAACCTTCCAAAAGAATTTAAGGTTACTAGCATCTGTCTGAATAAGAATACAAAGAAGACGAATGTCATCTTAGGAGAGGAAATCATACCTCTATATGGTCCTACCTATATCACAGATTATATTGGTGATATTAAGTATCAAATCTCACCATTATCCTTTTATCAGGTAAATCCAGTGCAGACAAAGAAACTGTATGAACTTGCACTTGATTATGCAGGTCTTACAGGGAATGAGCTTGTTTGGGATTTATACTGTGGGATTGGAACCATATCATTGTTCTTAGCAAAGAAGGCGAAGAAGGTATATGGAGTTGAGATTATACCACAAGCCATAGAGGATGCCAAAACGAATGCAAAACTTAATAACATTGAAAATGCAGAGTTTTTTGTGGGTGCAGCAGAAGAGGTACTGCCAAAGCAATATAAGTTAAGCGAAGGAAAAATCTACGCGGATGTTATTGTTGTTGATCCCCCAAGAAAAGGCTGTGATGAAAGCTTATTAGAAACTATCGTTGCTATGAAACCTAAGAGGGTTGTGTATGTGTCCTGCGATCCGGCAACACTAGCAAGGGATTTAAAGTACTTGATAGAGCAAGGATATGAGCTTAAGAAGGTTAGACCGGTGGATCAGTTCCCGCATTCAACGCATGTGGAGACGGTTGTTCTCTTGTCCCTATAAAAGGCCATATGGATTAGGGCTTTGTTTCAAAAGTAACGGAAGGTTTATTCTAAGAGAATAGAAAATCCTCTAACTCCTTATGAAAGGTGTGGTGACCTCCCAATCGTTAGACTTTTTAGGTCTAACTTTTGGGGATCGGCTCAAGGGGATAGGGGATTTTTATGTCAAATTTGCAATCGCAGTGATCAATCTCATAAAATTCTCTTACTGATATAGATGTTTTATATAAATATTCCTTATCTAAAATAGTAAGTGAATTTTTGTCTTTTCTAATATACCCCTTTTCTATAAGCTTATTTATTGTATTATACAGACTTTTTCGGCTCATAGATAAGGTTTTGCATAGACTATACATGCTCTTATATTCAAATATATCATTTTTAGAATTTTTCAACATGTAGAAAGCAAAGATTTCTTCCAGACTGAATAAATCCCTTAACATAAGCTTCTTATACATACAATAGATTCTCTTGCTAGTCTTAAATAGGAATGTTTTTAAGAACTCTGAGTTCTTTTGCAATTTTTTAAAGGTGTCTTTATCTATTTTTAGTAGAGTAACCTTGCTCATAGCAGTAATATCACATAATAAATTTTGTTCATACATATAACTAATTTTTCCTACAAATTCATTTTTAGAAAGTTCATCTACTAAAAAGCTCTTGCCATAATTCGTGATACATTCTACTTTAACCTCTCCATCCAATATAAAATAAATCCCTTCAAAGTTTTCATTGGAATGGGCAATATATTGTCCTTTATTATAGTTTACAATGTATATTTCATTCAAATAATCCTTTATGTAATCATATATGCATGTATCTTTTAGTTCCATATTAATTATCCTTTCTAAATAAGCGTTAATTTATATTATATATAAAAAACTAGCAATTCCAATATTAGAACTACTAGTTTTTAAAAATTCAACCTTTTATGTTACTTATGAATAAATATCAGAAAGGGGTGTTATCACCTATATAGCAAGCTATATTATTATCTAAGTATATTTGTTGAAGATGTTCCATTTTTTCTTGTGTTATATCTCCATTATCATGATATGCATACTCTTTTCCTAGTTGATTCCACTTTGTTTCTCCCAAACGGTGGAATTTTAGAAGATTAATTTCATATAATGAGTTTTTGTTCATAAATTCAATTAACTTATATGCATTTTCATCACTGTCGTTATAGCCGGCGATGGTAGGTTGTCTTAGAACTAGTCTACCCTTCCAATCGGATTTTTTAAGTGCTTCAATATTTGAAAGTATTAAATCATTATATACTCCCGTTTTTTCTTTATGCTTTTCTCTATCCATGTTCTTCACATCAATAAATGCGAAATTAATGTGTTTGAATACTTCTAAAAATACTTCTTCTTTTGCATATCCACTGGTCTCAATAGCGGTATGGATTTGCCACTTGTTACATTCCTTTAAAACTTCAATTAAAAATTCATGTTGTATGAAAGGATCTCCTCCTGAGAAAGTGACTCCTCCCAAAGGTCCCCAATTATTAAAATCACGTCTAAGGATTTTTATAACATCATCTACTGTATATTCCTTCACACACTGTTTTAAAGCATTATTTGGACAGATACTAACACAGTCAAAAGTCTCACACTTATTACAAATATCAAAGGATATACTTGGCTTACCATGTTCATCGAAGGTAATTGAATTATGGGGGCATACATTTTTGCATGCCCGACAGCCTTTCTCCCATTTACAGGAGTTTTCTGCAAATAGAAGATGCTTTTTAGGAATCCAGCTTTCTGGATTTGCGCACCATTTGCATTGCAGAGGACATCCTGTTAGAAATATGCTGGTTCTACATCCCGGTCCATCGTGTACAGAAAAGCTCTGTATGTCAAAGATTAAGCCCTTTTTACTCATGTCTTATCCTACCCTATCTTGCTTGATAGCCTGAACAGGTACAAGCATTCATGGTAGCATATGACCAGTTTTCTTTACCTAATCCAGTACATGTTCCGATTCCGTATTTATCTGGGTTAGAGAAGTTTTTACAGTTTCCACATTTATCAGCAGCTTTAAAATTAGAGCAAGCTTCACTTCCTTCACCATCAATAGGTACAATCGCCTTGCATCGAGCACATATACCTTTTTCACAATCTAAATTTATATAATTTTTGCAATCATAGTGACGCATAGATTTGCCTCCGTTCATTCTTTCAATGTTCCTTATTATGCTTCATATTCAGTTCTGTAAATAACTTCATCTTGTATAGGCTTACCGATTTCACACCAGTACTGTGTAAATCCAGCTACACGAACCATTAAGTCTCTGTAATTGTCTGGTCTTTCCTGTGCATCTCTTAATGTTTCTGAATCAACAACGTTAAACTGAACATGGAATCCACCTTTTCTCATGTAAGCACGTACAATATCAAGAAGTTTTCTAGTTCCATTCAAACCTCTTACTGCTGTAGGATGAAGTTTTAGATTCATCTGTGAGTTTTGTTCCATTGAGTGGTCATAAACAGTTGCAGATTCGAATATAGCATAAATACCATTCTTATCAGTTCCAGCCTCTGCAGATAAAGAACCATCTGAGTAAGTTGTACCTGCTAATCTTCCATCTGCTGTAGCTAATGTTACAAAACCTTGAGGACCATGGGTTGATACTGAGATTTGGCATAGATATAAAGGTTTGCCGTAGTATGACTTAAATTTGCGAACCATGTCATACATGTAATACTCATAGTCTCTTAAAATATTGTCTGCATATGGGTCTGCATTTCCGTATTTTGGTGCATTTATGCAAGCAGCAAAAATCTCTTCGTATTTAGGGCTGTTTTCTGTGCTCACTCTTGAATCTGGTGAGAATACCCCTGTTTGGTATGCAGTTTCAAATCCAAAGTTATTAAGCAATGCATCTGTCATTTCTTCGATTGTAAACTTCTTATCATCAAAGACATTTTTCTTAATAGAAGCTAGGGAATTAATCAATGTGATAGTACCACAAGATTCGAAGTTAATCGTTGCATTATATCTTGCACCCATAGCACCAATGTCTTGACCATTGGTAAAGCAGTCAGGTTTTAAGAGTGAGTTAACAACAGGCATGTTATTTTTTCTCCAAAGATCCATTTGAATATTATTGACCTTATTAACAACATCTGTCGTAAGCTCCATATATTTTCCCCATTGATCCACCATGGTTTCATAAGAATCAATCTTTCGATTGTGAGCTGGATATATTTGTTTTCCTGTTCTTTTATCTAGACCGTTTGTTAAAACAAGTTCAAGTATTTTAGGCATAGCAATAAAATGCACACCTGTACCACAGGTAGGTGAAGCGCCACCAGGAATCATGGTTACTTTTCCATTATAATGTAGTGGCAGGAAGCATCCAGGGGCAGATTCAAGACATCCTCCAAGGCACCATGCTCTTGCGTCTTCAAGACTCATTCCTTCCGGTCCGTAATTTCTTAACATAAAGTTCATACCGGTCTGATTGTTCACCCATGCAGGATATCCACAGCCTAATTTTGTACAAGAAGCAGCTTTCATAAGAAAGTCTTCTGGTGTCTTTTCATCATATAATACAGTTAGTGTAGGTTGAGGAGTTCTATTTCTCATACCTGCTTCAACAATTAAATATTCCAGTGGAGTAACTGCTGTAAGGCCATGGTAACTTTGTCCACCTAAAGAAAGGTTGTTGAATGTATTACCGGAAAGAACACCGCCAGATACTCCTGCTGATGCAAAACATTCAATACAAGTAATTTTAATTCTGTATAATTCAAGAAGTTCAATCACCTCTTCCTCTGTCATAATGCCATCTTCAATATCTTTTTCATAAAATGGCTGTAATACTTGTCCGAGTCTACCAATTGATTGACCAGACTGAGGATCTTCATTGACAACGCCTAAATGACAACAGATTGTCATCTGAATTGCTTCCCAGAAGTTTGAAGGTTTCTTATGTGCGATATTTCCCATAACCTCTTGAATTTTTTCGTAGTTAGCTTTTAATTCTGGGTCTGTTTCAATGGAAGCTAAGTATTTTGCTTGTTTTGAATAGTTTTCACACCAAGCGCTCAATCCTTTTGTGATTTCTTTCATTGCTACGTAGTAATAACCTCTACTCATGCCCTGAATTCCGTCATCACCTGCTTCACCCATAACTTCAGCGATTTTTTCATCGCATAATTCTATGATTCTGTCAAAACCATATTCCAAAGGCAAGTAATAGTTCATTACTTCACGTCCTTGAGGAATAGCCCAGGAATCAAACATACAGATAACAGATTCCATAATTCGTTGTTCTAGATCATATCCAGGTGTGAATTTTGCATATTTTGCACTTATGTCTTCCACAGAAACGCCATCCCAAGGCTCAGATGTTTTAACTAAAACTGGGATTTCTTCCTTTCTCATACCAAACTTCTTAGCAAGAGAAATAACATTTCCATAACTTTCAGTAACATTACCGCCACCAGCACCAACCATGCTGACTGAGTCAGCTTCACTCTCTGCTGGAGCATCCACTTCGTTCATTAAAGCTTCTGCCTGTGCGTTAAAGAAACTTGCACAAACCCAAGGAAATGGGAAAGCACCTCTAACATTTTTTGTCTTGTTCATAACAAGTTTCTCATAAGGCAAAATTGTAGGTGTAATATGTGATAAGCATGCAGCCATAGCTTTCGCTCTTCTTACGATAGTTACATCTCCGTCATTTTCCCACCAAGCTCTGTTGTACCAGTATGGAGCTTCCATATCTGCAGTAACTTTTAAGTTGTAGTAGACTTCCATAAGTCTTTTCGTGCTCTCTTTTGGTTCTGGAATTTTATAATCTTGAGCGTCAACATCTGCCATGTCAATACCACGACTTTTTAAGACATCTTCAAGTGTATTTCCCTTTAAATTCATTTATAATACCTCTTTTCTTTTATAACTTATGCATAATAATAAACTACTTTGTTGAGCTTTACATTATCATAAGAATTCAGCAGAAGTAGTTTATATTGAATCTAAGAATTCTGTAAAACAGAACTTATTTAATGCTGACTTACAGAGTTTCATGCAACGATCATATTATAGTACTTATTTTTCTTCATCTGATAGTGTAAATTACACTAAAATAAAATAGGGAAAGAAGAAAATCCAGCTTGGAAAGGTAAACGAAATGCTAAGCGAGTACTTGAGTATTCTGATTTGGCGTAAGTTGCAGTATAAATTCACGTATCAATAGTTGGATTGAATGATGAAAAGGAAGAAATCCTTCTCCAACTTTGATATAGATTTTTATAAGAATTAGCATAGCATTTGGCTATGAGTTTATTATACAAGGGGGATTAGATTTAAGAATGTAAGAACAATCACATTGGAAGATATAGCTCAATTTGAACAGATCGGAATTATTTGTGAAATAATAATTTATGGCATTGGTAATTATGATTATTAGCAGAAATTTTAGTACTTATTCTTTAGATATTGTGATAAGAGAAGCCCAATTTAGCAGAGCATTTTATGCCCTGCTAAATTAGTATCATTTTTCAACTATATGTTGTGACAGAGCCAAATTGTAATGAATAAAACCCTCAAGTAAAATGAATTGATCCCAATAAGTTAGACTTAAAAATCTAACAATTGGAGGTCGCATCAAATAACTGTTTGAGGGTTTTGCTTTCTAAACCTTACAATCTACAAAACATTGATTGCCTTTTGTCTTCAAAACTATGTTTTTTGTAAAATGTAATCGCTTTATCATTATTCGATAGAACATCTAACTCTATATACGCAAGGTTTCTGTCTTTTGCCCATTGTTTAGCTTCTTTTATTAAAGTACTTCCCATACCTTGTCCTCGTTCACTTTTGGATATTACAATATCCATTAAGTATGCATATCTATGTTTTATAAAGAATGGAAAATCCGGCGTTTCTTTTACTTGCAAGAGAATAAACCCGATGATGTTATTATTTTTATGAAGTACAAGAATATCAGAGTCATCCCCTTCTATCATACCTTGAATAAACACTTTGCTTTGTTCTCCTTCTTGAAAAAAGGCAGGTTGTAAATCTTTCATTGCGCTAAATTGTTCAATATATAGAGCAGCAATTTCATTTATGTCATCAATGGATGCTTTTCTTACCTGCATAGGTTACCTCCGTTAAAATAAATTTGCTACTGAAGCAGCATTTTCTTTGTAACTTCTACTATTTCTTATGTATTCGTTATTGATCTTCTATCTTAATACAGGTTAGATTATGTAAATACAATAAATTCCATTGATTATAACATGTTCTATCCTTGTCATCAACTAAAACTGTCTGAATGAGGTGTGAAATAAAGTATAGTCAAAGGTGGGTAATAAAGCATGGAAAATGTTGACTATTATAATTTTCTATAATAAACTAGAAAAATACGAACTCAAAATATATCCGTTAGGAGACAAATGAAGTATGAAAAAGTTAGCAATAGTTATAATTGCTCTAGTAATGACCTTGTCGACCAGCTTATCGACAACGAATGCGGCATCTTACTTTTCCAACAACAAAGCACTTGATAGTATATTTAAAAAAATGGAGAAGGAGTTTCTTCAATATGAAAGGGATGAAAAAATTCCTTTAAGAAGTTTGACAATCATTACCGATGATCGACAAAAAAGAACAGAAAGAATCACAAAGAAGATATCAGATCAGCAGGTTAAGGCGGCTGCACAAAAGAAACTTAATGAGATAAGAGTAGCCATTGAGCTTAAGGAAGAAGAGTTAGGCGGATTTTCCACGCAAGAGTATAAGTTAATTTCAGACCATCTAACAGAGCAACTTCAATTTGCCAAGGACAGCTCCTACGGTTGGGATTTCGATGGAAAATATGTTAGTTTATATTTGAATGTATACGATGAGGATCTCTATAATTTTAAAGGCTTGGCTGGTAACTTTTCACGAATGGGGAAAGAAAAAGATCAGGTGTATCAGGCTGATTTAAAGGTTAAAGATAAGATAATACGGTATTTAAATCAATCCATACAAAAAGGGAAGAAAGTCAGTAAGGAAATACTAAATCAATTT
Organism: Bacillota bacterium; assembly: GCA_023387655.1. GTDB lineage: Bacteria > Bacillota > Clostridia > Lachnospirales > Lachnospiraceae > Lachnoclostridium. The sequence continues at coordinate 10,348 of JAEWHR010000020.1, read as the reverse complement.
CCGTCTGAAGTTGAAAAACTATTTTTAGAGAGTGGGTTATCAAAAATTGAAGCATCCAGAGTCTTGGCAGATATCCATGATGATATATATAACTTTAATCCAAATAATATCTATGATAATCAATATGATGGATCTACACCAATAGAGTCTTTAATAGAAAGCTATGAAAGAACCATAAGATGGATTCAAGAGGATAGAAGTAAAGAAAAAGAATTGGAGTATTTTGAATTTTCCAAAGATGCACCATCCAGCAAGGCAAAGGAGTATATCACAAAACTAATTATTAATGAAGAATTACCTGAAGCTTTTACATATGAATTTTATAAGACGATAACCCTTGATGAGTTGGCAAGGCTATATTTTGAATCTGATGAGTTAAATGAAAAGATTGAAATAGAAGATAATATCATTGATCCTAATAGTCCTGATTATGTGAAAAAAGCATTTATTTACGGTATGATTAATGATGACACAAATTTAGAAAAACCGCTAACAAGGCTGGAAGCTGCAAGATACTTGATTAATGGAGCAATCTATAGCAGTAGAGGTTTTAATAACACCTTAAGAATTTCAGATAGTGCTAAAATCCCAATTGCAGATCAAGTTATTGTTTCCACGTGCATTACGAACGGAATGAAAACAAAAGTAGATAAATTTGAGCCGCAAAGTAATTATACTAAGGAAGAAGCTATCCTAGATTGGGGAATGTTTCGTTTTAGAAATTTAAGGGGATATAATATTCCTTATAGTTTATGGGCTCCAGAGAAGATCATCGTTGGGAAGGATACAATCCATTTTATTTTTGAAAATAAAAATGAAATCAAAGATTACATGGAAGATAATTTTGAGGACACTGTATTAAGTAAAATTAAGCTTAAGAATACTTACACTAAAATTGATACAGGATGTGCTTTAATAGAAGTTTATACACCAGAGAATGGTATCAAAATTACGATAAAAAGCGGAAGTACCTACATTGATTTCGAAGAGGGAGTATATGGACCTGGATTAGCTTACGATATTGTACCAAAAGTACTAAAACAGACGGATAAAGTAGACATGAATATGCAAGTGGATGCTATTCATAAAAAATTATATCAAAAGCTTGATGCTATTCTTGCTAAGATAATTAAGCCAGGAATGACGGATGAGCAGAAAGTAAAAGCAATTCATGATTTTGTTGTGAAGCATATTACCTATGACAGTAAATTGCAAGATGAGCACACGATTCAAAGTATAATTTATACCATTGATAATGGAAGAGGTGTGTGTGGTGATTATGCGCTTTTGTTTATGCATTTGTGTAGAAGGGCATCAATTCCATGTACATTTGAAGCTGGGGACCCATTTACCTTTGCCCATGCATGGAATGCAGTATTTTTAAATGGTCAATGGTTGTTCGTGGATACTACCTGGGATGATGGGGCGAATGGAAAGGTTTTATATACCTACTATTTAAAGGATAGATTTACCTTCATGAATTCTCATACACCATTTATGGGGGTTCCTGATATCGATTTTTATACCGATATTGATCCTATGAAGATCAAAGATCAGGATGAGTTAAGGGCTTATCTACTAAAGAACTTTTATTGGATTGATGGTTACAAGCTAACATTTAAAATGTCTGATAAAAAGACAAAGCCTACGATTGGATATATGAAGGATACCAATATAAACGTTCTACTAAATTATGATTCTAAAACTAATTTGTATACAGTAACAGCAAAATCTAAAAAGTAAGGATATAATGAAAAAAAAGCACATAAGAATGAGTGCTTTCTGTATTCCATTGTTATCTAAATATAGAAAAATCATGTAAATATGCTTTGACATTCAAACATAAATTGTGTAGAATTATTATGTTTTACCTAATTTTTCAAGAATTTTAATAAAATACTAAGAGGGGATATTATTTCATGGAAAAACAAAAATTTAAATTGGCAAAAGTACTTGTATTAGTTGCCTTATGCTGTGCGTTAGTAGTAGGAAACTTTGCAATGCCAAGCATGGTAGCTGAAGCTGCAACAAAGAAAACGGCGGTAAGCGCAACCACAATGACAATACCTGTTGGTAAAATGGATAGCAAGGTGTATTGGAACAAAAATATTTATGAAGTAAGCAATGCACAAAAACTTACTGTAAAAAATACTGTAAAAGGTGCGACTTATCAATTTACATCAAGCGATACCAAGGTTGTTAAAGTTAGTAAAGATGGTGGATTCTTAACGGGAGTTAAGGCTGGTACTGCAACAATAACTTGTACACAGACCTATAAGAATAAAAAAACCACAATAGGTAAATGTAAGGTTACAGTAAAGAGTTCTGCGTTAGCTGTAAGAGAATATGGAAATGAGTTTGCGATTGGTACATATGGTTATAATTTATCAGATTACTTTGCTTGTGAAGAGCCATTGTTTAGTATTACACATCGTAATCCTAATGCATCATATTCCTATACATCAAATGATAAAAACCTAACAATAAAAGAAATTAAGTATGATGCATCAAAAGCAAAGGATGTTTCAAATAATAAAGAATATCAAGAGGTTTTAACAAATTATATTGGGAAGGCATACTTCTATGGATATGAGTTTACTGCTAAAAAAGCAGGTACTTACACAATTACAGTAAAAGAAACATATAATAAGAAGACAAGAACAGTTGGAAGTTTTAAAATAGTAGTGAAGGATACTAGTATCTCCCAATCGAAAGTAGATTTATTATTAGATAAGGAAGAGAATGTATTTAATTTACTTAGTTATCCAAAACAAAATACACTATATCATTTTAGTTTTAAAAATTATGATGAAGTGAATAAAGAGAATAACCCAGTAATGTTAGTTGAATATGGTGAATATCTAGTAATATACGGGAATAAGACTGGTACAGCAGAACTTATAATTAGAGAAAACTCTGATAAAGGTGCTGTTATTGGAACCGTAGAAATTACAGTATATGAGGTCCCTTGTGAAAGTATAACAGTAGATTCTGAGTATACTACTTATGTGGACGATGATTTTAGTATTTATTATGAATTAGAGCCATGGGATACGACAGATAAAATTAGTATCGAATCTGATAACCCTGAAGTTTTAAAAGTTAAATACAATGAAGATTATGAGGAATGGGAGTATACACCTCTTAAGGTTGGAGAAGCAAACGTTACAATTAAGTGCGGAAATCAATCTGTTGTATGTAAGGTTATAGTGGAAGAGTGGTAGAATTACAAGTTACAAATTAGGAAGATAAATAAAAAATAGCCTATTCTTATCAGGACGAAACAGGGTAAAATGGTTTCGATTCTGGTTACGAAGGGCTATTTTTTTTTGCTTTAATTTTTATAAATTCTAAGATATCATCTTGATCTTTTGGAGATATTTTTTCAAAGCAATATAATAATTCTTTCTCTTTTCGGTTTAGCATCTTTAATTTCTTTTCATTGTCTGGGTCGCCCAAATAATCTAAAAAATCAGATAACATATTGGAGCCGATGTTATTGTTTTCTGGAGACTTGTAAGATTCTAAAGTATTGGGAGATAGCAACTTAAGTAGCTCATTCACTGGAATATGGTATAGAGAAGATAATTTATATAGCGTATCAGTCGTGGGTGCATTTCTTCCGGTCTCATAGTGGGAATATGCTTGCCTACCTATATCTAGATAAGATGCTACGAATTCCTGTGTGTATTCAAAAGATTTTCTTAATTCCTTTAACCGTTTCGCAATAAGGTTATTATTCATGTCATCACCATCCTAAGGTTAATTATAGTAGCTTTTTAGTAAAGAAAGGATATTTTAAATAGCAATAACACCTATGATATGCTATAATAGGTAGCAATAAAAGAGAAGCAGATAGTAATAGTTATTAGCCATATTGTTACCTAGTTAATATAAAAAAATGTTATCAGTATTCGAAGATTTCATAGGAAAGGAGTATGTTAGGTGGTAAGGATGAAAATAAATATTTATAATACCATGCTAAATGAGGAAACAAGACACAATGAATTAAAGGTAGAAAAAAGTATTATATGTGAGGATAGCGATAAGTTAAAATCACCATCTGGAATTCAGAGATTGATGATGGAACAATTTCAACTTCATAAGAAAGCCGAGGAGTATGTATATTTGGTTGCTATGGATATTAAATGCAATCCTTTGGGTATCTTTGAGTTATCTCATGGTACTGTAAATTGTTCCTTGATTATGCCTAGAGAAATTTTTATACGTGCGCTTCTCTCCGGGGCGGTTGGAATTATTATCATACACAATCATCCCTCCTCTGATATCGCTCCAAGCAAGCAGGACTTACTAGTAACAGAGAAGATTGCACAAGCTGGGGAAATGATAGGAGTAGAATTACTTGATCACATTATCATTGGAGGAAATGAATATTGTTCCTTAAAAGAGATGGGAGTGTTATAGTACTATCATTTAAATAACAATATAAAGGTGAATAGCTTCGTTTAACATAAGAATAATAGTATGAGACTATAGATAGACTTGATTGACTGAGAAAAGTTTAGATGAACTGGAGGCAGTTTTGATTGATTGAGAAAAGTATAGGTGAGCTGGGGCAGTTTTGATTGACTGGGAAAAGTCTAGATGAACTGGAGGCAGTTTTGATTGACTGAGAAAAGTATAGATAAACTGGATGTAGTTTTGATAGATTGAGAAAAATATAGGTGAACTGGTAACTATCTTGATGAACTGGAGGCAGTGTAGATCAACTAGAGATAATATGGACAGACTAAAGTATAACATAGTTTGATTGGAGAATAGTATGAATAAACCAGAGTATAGTGAAAGTACTTGCACAGGTAGACAAGTAATCTTGTATATTGCGATGAGTTTGGATGGTTTTATCGCTGACAACAAGGGTGGTGTTAGTTGGATTGGTGGAGTTGACAAAAGCTATAATGGAGATTATGGTTATGGCGAATTTATCAGTAATATCGATACTGTAATAATAGGTTATAATACGTATCGTCAAGTGGTAACAGAGCTCGCTCCCGATGAATGGGTTTATAAGGGTCTAAAAAGTTATGTATTAACCCATAAGGAACTCAAAAGTACTGATGAAATAGAATTTACTAATGAAAATATTTGTGACTTAGTGCAACGGTTAAAATTAGAGAAGGGAAAAGACATTTGGATCTGTGGAGGTGCCAACATCGTTAATCAATTAGTAAAGGCTGATTTTATTGATGAGTATCACCTTACCATAATGCCAATTCTCCTTGGAAGCGGAATTTCTCTATTTTTAAAAGATAACAAATCAATCGAGTTAGAATGTAAACAGGCAAAAGTAATGAATGGTGTTTTGGATTGTGTTTATGTTCGAAGAAATAAGGTTTAGTAACAGGAGCTATTCCAGTTGGAGTCTGGTACGATAGTAAAAAAATCCTCTTATTTTATAACTCTTCTCATGGCATAAAGCTTGTCTGGTAATATGGCTTCGCAATGTTCTGATAATACGTCTGTCCAATAGGGTTTTGTCTATCCCAAGCACTCAGGTATGCATCTGGTAATTTTGGAATCCAGAAACTCTTATTCGATGGGTGAAAGGATGCCGTTCCTTTCGCTAGTGACAAATCAGCACAAACCACGCCAGCGCCTTCGGAAAATGACCTGAGGGAAATGGGCTGTCCGTTCCCATCAATCACTTGTGTTGCGCCTATAAATTTTCTTGTTTGTAGGCGTTTGCCTTCAGGGAATTCATAGCTTTTGGTAATTCCACAATGACTTGCATGAACAACAGGAACGCCTAGTAAGGTTGCAAATTTCTGTGGAGTTTTGAAGGCAAGTTTATGATTATATCTACGTAAAGGCTCTCGGTCGGAGGGAGCATCTTCTGGCAAATCCCACCAACAAGCTCCTGATAATACAAGATCCACTTTACCATAGAAACGTCTAACTGTATCGTAACGCAGCATTTCCCAGCAAAGTGCGATACCAATATTGCCAATTGGTGTCTCAAGGATGTTTTGGTCATCACCATAAGTAAAATAGCAGTTTTCAAATTGTGTTGGTATATCTTTGCGGTGAAAATACACCGTACCATTCGGGAAGTACAGTGCAAAGAGGTTGTAAGCATCTTTACCATCAAAATCAATGAATGAACCACCTATGATAATTTTATGGAGGCTGGATAACTCCAAAAGAGCCTGCCGTGTTTGTTTTCCTCCTCTTGGAACATTTAACATATCAGAATGAAACCCAATTGAAGAATTAAAGAACTCTGGTAATACTACAAGTTGTGCACCTTCATCAGCTGCTTTTTGTACAAGTTCTCGAATGCGATATAAATTGATATTGACATTAGCAAAGGCAGCGTCTAGCTGTACTGCTGCTACTTTCATTGAAATCACCCCCGTATCATTTCTGTTAATAATTGAAATTGAGCATCTATTCGTTCCTCCGATATTGACTCAAACATAGCTAATGCATTGAAACCCTCTATACAGATCATGATATTTTCAATCTTCTGATCTAATCCAGCAGCGTCTACCTTTCCTTGACGAACACCAAGTTCAAGGATTGCACGAATAGTATCTAAAATCTTTGCTATCTGCGCATCGCGAAATTCAATATCTGATTTGTCACGGTGTGTAAAAAGGTACTCGTACATAGCTCGAATCATGCTTTGATCCATATTTAATAGGCGCTTTTTTTGTGCTTTGAAGTAAGTTTCCAATAACTCATCAAAGTCTGGATTTTCCTCTATCGAGTGAACTATTTCCTCAAACTTGCTTTTTGTACGTTGCTGTGTAGCTGCACGAAATACCACATCGACAGAGCTGTAATAGAAATAAAATCCGCCTCGGCTCATCCCCGATGCTTCCACGAGATCTTTCATCGTAACATGATTAAAGCCCTTTGCGCAGAATACCTCTCGTGATTTATTAAGTATTGCGGCCTCATTTTTCTTTCGCTGTTCCTCATTAATTGTTCGTGCCATAACCATCCTCCTATATTCGACACGAGTGTCGGTTATATCATGAGAATATTATACGACACGCGTGTCGAACAATCAACTATTTTTTATTTTTACTTGAAAATATTAATAGTAATTCAAATTCTCTATACTGCCTAGTGTTTTTCTTCTAGGGATGTCATTTTAATAGAACATCTGCTTCATCGTGGAATATCCCTTTTTACTATAAAATCAAGTAATAAAAAGTTAATTTTTGAATGGAAATAATAACTTAGTTTCGTTATAATTAAAAGGGGTATAGCTAAAAACAGAATCTGGAGGTTCGTATATGAAAGTATTTCTTACAAGTACAATTGGTGGAAGTTATGTAGAAAATGGGGTAAGGATTCCATGCCCCTTCCTTGATGAGAATCACTTTCTAAAGAACTTAAGAAAACATTGGCCAGACAATGCAAAGTGCCTTATCTTAAGCTCCAGCCCAGATGATACTCAGATGAATGACATTTTTCTTACGATATTTCAAAAAGCATTTCCAATGAGCGGGTTTACTCTCGCAAACATTGATATCTGTGATAGCAGAAATGAAGAAAAACTAGCAGAAATAATCTATGACTATGATGTTCTTTTGCTTGCCGGAGGACATGTTCCTACTCAAAATGAGTTTTTTCACAGGATAAATCTGAAGGAGCTTATTCATAAATTCCAAGGGACAATAATTGGTATCAGTGCAGGTTCTATGAATAGTGCAGATATTGTATATGCTCAGCCCGAACTTGATGAGGAGGCTACTGATCCGAAGTACGAAAGATATCTAGAGGGACTGGGTTTGACTAAGATTTCGATTCTTCCTCATTTTCAAGAGTTAAGAGAAGAAACAATAGGCGGACTTCGTGTGTTAGAGGATATTTCATTTGTGGATAGTAAGGTAAAGCCATTCTATGGGTTAATTGATGGTTCTTACGTGTTTATCAATGAAAATTCAGAAACTTTATATGGGGAAGCATATTGGATTGAGAATGGCACAATAAGAAAAGTTTGCGAAAAGGGAGAATGGATACCGTTAACATAGTATATGGATAATTAATAAAATTTGTGGATAACGTTGAGAAATTCTAAGATGACTGTGTATAATTAAGATGAAACAAGGAATGATTAAGGTGCGATGTAACATAATAAGATAAACTTTAAAAAATCATTTAGTTTCAATAATAAACAGTAGATAATAAATAAATGAAAAATTATAGGTTAGTATACCATAGAAATGAGTATAAACGACAAAACGAGATTAGAATATAAAACACTATGAATGGAGGATAGTATGATTTTATCAGGAAAAGAAATAAAAAAGCATATTGGGAAAGAGATTATCATTGAGCCTTTTGATGAATCAAGGATTAACCCGAATAGTTATAACCTTACATTGGCTAACGAATTGTTAGTTTATGATAATGATATGTTAGATATGAAAAAGCGAAACTCTACGACTCGAATTATCATACCAGAAGAAGGATTGGTTTTAATGCCAAACAGACTGTACTTAGGCCGGACCAACGAGTTTACAAGTACCAATCACTATGTACCTATGTTAGAAGGACGTTCTTCAACAGGACGTTTGGGATTGTTCATTCATGTAACTGCCGGATTTGGTGATATTGGTTTTGCAGGATATTGGACTTTGGAGATATTCTGCGTACAGCCTGTAAAAATATATCCAAATGTTGAGATATGCCAAATATATTATCATGATATCGATGGTGAATATGATTTATATAAGAGTGGGAAATATCAAAATAATAAAGGAATTCAGCCAAGCCTTATGTACCGTGATTTTGAAAAATAAACATAGTTCTATCTTAGTAAATTAGCTTATGAAAGGGCTTTATATCTACAAGCAAATATAAAGCCCTAGTTGTAAATATGGAATCATGTTTTATCAAGTATCATTTAATTTAGCACTTCGTTGTAGCGATAGAGCAATATTACCATCAAAGAGAAGACCGATTCTTCGTATTATTTTTTGTGGATCTTCTTTCATTCCAGAAGAAATCCAATGGAGAAGCATCTCCGTGAGTGCGCTTTGATAAAAAGATGCAATTATTCGCTTATCTTCTTCCAAGGCATTTATACCATTACTAGTTTTCTCAACATAACGGGTCATAACATTACCAGCCACATCAAATAAATATTTTTCTAATTCTTCTTTTTTAATGGAATTATAGACATGGTAAATAGCAACTTTATTATCAATCGCAAATTTAGCTGCTACAAAAAAACTTTCTTCCCACGAGAGGGTATCGTTATATTCATCTATAACTTTTTGAAGTTCTGTTTGAAATATCTCCGCAAGTATTGCATAGAGATCCGTATAATAATAGTAAAATGTATTGCGGTTAATTTCACATGTGGTGACAATATCCTTTACGGTGATTTTACTCAGTGGACGTTCATTTAACATCTGTACGAATACTTCACGAATAACTTTTCTGGTATACTGTTGTGCCATGGTATCACCTCCGTAAAAATAAAAAATTACTAATAAGTCAGTTTTTCTTGATTAAGGCCAGGGCATCCTCTAATGAATGTATCACCGTTACATGATCAATATTCTTAGTCCTCGTACGGTCAAGTAACCATGGGATAATTCCTGAATTTGTTGCTCCTTGTACGTCTGCTCGTATGGAATCGCCTATATGAATAACCTCGTCTGGCATAAAGCCGCTAAGATTAAGTGCTTTTTGGAATAGCTCTTTTTGTGGCTTATATGCATGTGCCATTTCACTTGAAATAATACCTGCAGGGGTAAGTCCATGATATCTTACACCTTCTTCTACATATTTTGTATCATTGCTTGTTACGATATAAATTGGTACAGGGCATTCTTTGAAAAAAGAAGTGACATCATTAAAAATAGGTGAATACATCCAATGTTTTTCTAGAATTGCACAAAGTTCTTTTGCATCGTCACTAAACTTAAAATGCTCCATAGTAGCACCGAATGTTTCTATGGAGATATCATATTCTGTTCGATAGGTCTCACCGCTGTATTTTTCTAGTAATGCATCGTGATACTGGAACCAATAATGAAGGATGTCCAAAGGTTTTTTCGCATTACTGTTTGTAAAACATCTACCGATAACTTCTTGTACATATGGATTATCTTCTTTAACAAGGGTACCCATATAATCAATAAAAACTGCTCGAATCATTGTTTTACCTCCAATAGTTCATCATATTTAATATGTTCGGTAAATTACTACGGCATTTTGTTTATTCATTGCCGCTAATTTTGTTACAAGTACAACGAGTGATACAGTAAGAAAAATCTGGTTAGTAAAATACACATAAATAATTATAGTGCTTAAAAAAATTAGATGCAAGAAGAATGTGGCTGTAATTAGAAGGAGATGTTTT
>JAEWHR010000210.1 GCA_023387655.1 Bacillota bacterium | reverse complement strand
TGAAAGGTGTATTTCTATTGCTAAAACAGGGATGGTAGTGTTAACATTAGGGGGTAATAATATGGGTTTCTTCCGTTATGTAAAAGAAGAAATGAAAGTAATACGAGAGAGAGATGCTGCGATTAAGTCCAATTGGGAAGTTTTCCTTTACCCAAGCTTTAAAGCATTATTAAGACACCGTGTTGCCCACTGGCTATATATTAGAAAACATTATTTCCTTGCAAGATGGTATTCGCAACGTACCGCAAGAAAGACTGGAATAGAGATTCATCCTGGTGCTACTATAGGAAAGGGATTATTTATAGATCACGGACATGGCGTAGTAATCGGGGAGACAGCAATTATAGGGGATAACGTTACTCTTTATCAGGGTGTTACACTTGGAGGAACGGGAAAAGAACAAGGAAAACGTCATCCTACCATTGGTGATAATGTAATGATAAGTGCCGGTGCAAAGGTCCTTGGGTCTTTTACGGTTGGCGAGAATTCCAAAATTGGTGCAGGTTCAGTCGTTTTGTCAGAGGTACCGCCAAATTCAACTGTTGTCGGTGTTCCTGGTCGTGTTGTGAAACGGAATAATCAGAAAGTACCACGAGAAGAGATGGATCAAGTACATTTACCAGATCCAGTTCGTAATGATTGTGAGCAACTTCAAAAAGAAAATGAACGTCTTTGTACCGAATTAAGAGAAATGAAACAAAGACTAGAAGAGTTGGAACAAAAACTATAGAAATCTTGGCAATACTAAATATATACGAAAAAATAAGAAGGAGAAAACGTATGAAGATATACAACACATTAACAAAATCAAAAGAAGAATTCATACCGTTACAGGAAGGGAAAGTTAGCATGTATGTATGCGGCCCAACTGTTTACAATTATATCCACATTGGAAATGCAAGACCAGTAGTCGTATTCGATACCGTAAGACGTTATTTAGAGTATAAAGGATACGATGTTAATTTCGTGTCCAATTTTACTGATGTTGATGATAAAATTATCAAGAAAGCAAACGAAGAAGGGGTTGCTGCACATGACATCTCCGAACGTTACATTAAGGAATACTTAAAAGATACTACTGCTCTTAATGTATTACCGGTAACTGCAAGACCAAAGGCAACGGAAGAAATCGATGGAATGATAGACATGATCGAAGAACTGATAGAAAAAGGTCATGCTTATGAAAAAAATGGTACCGTTTATTTTAAGACAAGAAGTTTTAAGCAATACGGAAAGTTATCCAAGAAAAATATAGACGACTTAGAAGCAGGTGCGCGTATTGCTGTTGCTGATGAGAAAGAGGATCCGATGGACTTCGTTCTTTGGAAACCAAAGAAAGAAGGAGAACCTGCTTGGAGTGCACCTTGGTGTGATGGTAGACCAGGCTGGCATATTGAATGTTCTGTAATGAGTAAGAAATATCTTGGGGATCAAATTGATATCCATGCAGGTGGTGAGGATTTAATTTTCCCACATCATGAAAACGAAATTGCTCAAACGGAAAGCTACACTGGGAAAGAGTTTGCAAAGTATTGGATGCATAATGGCTTCTTAAATATTGATAACAAGAAGATGTCAAAATCCGAAGGAAACTTCTTTACGGTACGTGAAATTTTTGCAGAGTATGCGCCAGCAGTTCTTCGTTTCTTCCTATTAAGTGTACATTATCGTAGTCCGATTAATTTTAGCCGTGAGATTATTGAAGCATCAAAAAATGGTTTAGAGCGTATTCAAACTGCGGTAGAGCAACTTCATTTCTTAGCCAAAGTAAAAGCTGATAAAGGAGAAGCAGCGACTACTTTAACAGAGCAGGAAATTGCTCTTTTAACAGAATTTGATGCACTTACGAAGAAGTTTGAAGAAGTGATGGATGATGATTTTAATACCGCGGATGCGATTAGTGCAATCTTTGAAATGGTAAAATTGTCAAATAGCAATGTAACTGCAGACAGTAGTGCTGAGATGATTCAAAAAGTTATGTTGGGTATTACAACACTTTGTGATATACTTGGATTGGAAACTAAGAAAAAAGATGAAATTCTGGATGAAGAGATTGAACAACTCATTGAAGATAGACAAAGTGCGAGAAAAGCGAAAGATTTTGCAAAAGCAGATGAGATTAGAAATCTTCTCCTTGAAAAAGGAATAATCTTAGAAGATACCAGAGAAGGAGTAAAATGGAAGAGAGCTTAATTGCAAGGGTACGTGAGACCTTTGCACTGCCACAAACCGACATTAAAACCTATTCTCCACTTACCCTAGCTTATATTGGGGATAGCATCTATGACCTAATCATTCGTACGATGCTAGTGGAGAAGGGAAATTCACAGGTGAATAAACTACATCAAAAAGCTAGTAGCCTAGTAAAGGCTGCTGCACAGAAGGACATCCTCCATGCAATACAGGACAACTTAACAGAGGAGGAACTTGGTGTATTCAAACGGGGAAGAAATGCGAAATCTGCTACTACAGCGAAGAATGCCTCAGTGACAGATTATCGAATAGCGACTGGGTTTGAAGCCATGATAGGTTACCTGTATATGACGGAGCAGATGGAGCGAATTCTATATTTGGTTAAGGAAGGTTTAACAAAAACCGGATTACTTGTTTAAGACAAAAAAGTTAAGTAATAGCTATTGTTTTTGACGCGCATGGAGCATCATTTCTAGAAGTGTTGTAAAACTATTTAGATTATGGTGATTACGCCGCTAAAGCGATAGGTTAGAGAGTGTGAAGAAAATGATTTACACTCTATTTATGGAGGTTAAATGAGATACGAGGAATTAACAATGGTAGGAAGAAATGCTGTATTGGAAGCATTTCGTGCAGGAAAGACAATCGACCGCTTATTTATTTTGGATGGCTGCCAGGATGGTCCGATTAAATCTATTTTAAGAGAAGCAAAAAAGACGGATACCATCATTACATTCGTTAAGAAAGAACGTCTTGATCAGATGTCTGAAGAAGGAAAACATCAAGGGGTTATTGCATACGCAGCTGCCTATGAATATGCGGAAGTTGATGATATATTAGAAGCTGCTAAAGCAAAGGGGGAAGCGCCATTCATAATTATATTAGATGGAATAGAAGATCCTCATAACTTAGGAGCAATGCTTCGAACTGCAAATCAAGCAGGAGCACATGGTATCATTATTCCTAAACGTCGTGCAGTAGGACTTACTGCTACAGTAGCAAAGGTAAGCGCTGGAGCAATTAATTATACACCAGTGGCAAAAGTTACTAATCTTGTTGCGACCATGGAGGATTTAAAACAAAAAGGCCTATGGTTTGTCTGCGCTGATATGAGTGGTGAAGTAATGTATCGTCAGAACCTAACAGGACCTATTGGTTTAGTTATTGGTAGTGAGGGTGAGGGCGTTTCTCGTCTTGTCAAGGAAAAATGTGATTTTGTTACTAAGATTCCTATGGTAGGCGATATAGATTCTCTGAATGCATCTGTAGCTATGGGTGTATTGGCATATGAAATAGTTAGACAAAGAAGTTTTGCGAAATAGTCGGAATTGTTTTAGAGAAGAATTTCTATCATTCTTATTAATTCGGTAAAAGTTATTATAGTAAAAGTTATTATAGTAAAGGTTATTAAGTAAAAGTTATTATAGTAAAATTTATCCATAGTAAAAAGTTATAATTCAGTAAAAATCATTATAGTATAAGTTATTCACTATTATAAAAAATCTATATGCAATAGAGGTAAACCGCCGATATATATTATTGAGGCGGTTTCCTACTCCATGGAATTATATATTCAGATAAAACTAAACTAATCTGTAAGAATGTGGATATAACCTATGTAATGTGAATAGAAGTAATAAAACTGATATGAAAAGTGGATAAATAAAATAGAACAGATTTGAAAAGTGGATAAAGGTAGCAAAAGTGTGACGTAGATGTGAATAATTTACCACAAGGAGGGGGAAAAATGTCCAAGAAGCAGTATGAAATGATTAGTGATGAAGAAATCATTTCACTCATTCGCGGGGATGACCGTCTAGCGATGGATTATTTAATCGACAAATACAAGAATTTAGTGCGTAAGAAGGCAAAAGCCTTGTATTTGATAGGAGGAGATAGGGAAGATCTAATCCAGGAAGGTATGATAGGGTTATACAAAGCCATACGTGATTACCAGAAGGAGAAGGAAGCTTCTTTTCTTACGTTTGCTGATTTATGCGTATCAAGACAAATGTACACAGCAATCAAGAATTCGAATACAAAAAAGAATCAACCACTAAACAATTATATTTCAATCGATAGTGATTACAATAGTGATATCGATGGAAACGAATCCGTTTCTTATGTGGCTCATCTAGCTCACGCAAGGAGTATGAATCCAGAGGAGATGCTAATTGACAGAGAGAATACATCTCAACTGGAAATGAAGTTAATGGACTCGTTAAGCTCCTTTGAAAAGAAGATACTTACACTATATCTGGATGATAATAGTTATAGTAAGATTGCACGGATATTAAAGAAGGAGCCAAAGGCAATTGATAATGGATTACAGCGTATTAAACGCAAGTTAAATGCTGCTCTGAAAGACTTACAGGGAAAAATATAATGGCTTAATAAATAATCCAAAATCAAATGATGTTTAATAATTTGATACAGATTAATATAGGATAGCATAATAACTGTAATTTAATACGAAAAATTATTATAACAAATTTTGGATAATATTAAAACAATTAAAACAATTCAGTGAATTTTTTCATTTACCTGTTGCATTTTACTCATAAATATGGTATCATACAATTCGGACGTGATAATAAACGTTAAGCTGCCATGGCTCAGTCGGTAGAGCGTCGCCTTGGTAAGGCGGAGGTCGGCGGTTCAAGTCCGCTTGGCAGCTTTCTAGTAAAATCAAGACTTTCAGTGCGTTGGAAGTCTTATTTTTTTGCTTGCGTTCAATGAGTTGTTCAATGCATTTTCACAATAATCATTGGTAGTTACAATAGCTAACCTGATAATTAAGTTCATTATCTGAAAAGATAGATTAAAAACTTAATTACAAAAGAATCCTTCACCAATCTTTCGCATTACAATTTGTATTGCATATAATTATAATTTTCTACATAGAACCCAACCGAACTTACCATACTACCATTGGAGGTGATTTTCATGGCAGTAGCACATAAAAGTGCAATTTCGGTTGGGTTAATTTATATCCCAGTGGATTTATTTAAAACAACAAGAGATATTAGTATTAGCTTTAATCAGTTGTGCAAGGATACCCATCAGAGAGTACGATATAAGAAATATTGTCCATCCTGTAACAAAGAAGTAAAATCGGAAGATATTATCAAAGGATATGAATTTGAGAAAGATCGTTATGTAACAATAACAGAAGAGGAACTTGAAAAGATAAAGACAAAGAAGGATAAAACGATACATGTTCTGCATTTTGCCAAGATGGAAGATGTGGACTCGATTTATTTTGAGAAGAATTATTATGTTGTACCACATGCAGGTGGAGAAAAAGCTTTTGAATTATTTCGTCAGGCTTTGTTAACAGAAGAGAAAGTAGCAATTGCTAAAACAGTGATTGGTACAAACGAATCCTTAATCGTTCTTTATCCAACCGAAGATGGAATTATTGCAAAGATGCTTTATTATCAAGAAGAGATTCAAGAAATACCGAAAGTGATAGCAAAGGTAGAACTTGATGAGAGTGAACTTATGATGGCAAAGACCTTAATTTCTTCTATGACGAAGGAATTTGACATAACAGCTTATCACGATGAGTACCAAGAGAGGCTTCGAGAGGCTATCCAGAAGAAAATCGAAGGTCAAGAGATTGTTGATGTGGATGAGAATAGACCAGATAATGTGATTGATTTTATGGATGCATTAAAGAAGACAATTGAGATGAATAAGAATAACCCATTTGCGGGGACAGCATAATGGATATCTTTGATTATAAAGCGATAAAGCCCATGCTGATTAGTGAGATGACAGAACCTTTTGATTCAACCAATCACATCTATGAGCTGAAGCTAGATGGAATACGTTGCATTGCTTATTTAGATTCCACAGGAACAGAATTAAGAAATAAGCGTGACATGAGATTGCTCCCTAAAGTGCCTGAACTCGGTGAAATATATAAGGCGGCAAGGCATAAATGCATCTTAGACGGTGAATTGATTGTTTTAAAAGATGGTTCGCCAGATTTCTTTGAGATTCAAAAGAGAGCACTTCTATCAGATCCATTTAAAATACAGTTGGCAAAGTCTAAGTATCCAGCTAGTTTTGTTGCATTTGACATCCTATACTTAACCGATCATTTGGTCACCGAATTACCATTACTAGAGAGAAAACAGTTATTAAGTGAAGCAATTGTAGAAAATGAAAGGCTTGCTATTTCAAGATTTATTGAGAGAGAAGGAATTTCACTATTTCAATTAGCAAAAGAAAAGAATTTAGAAGGTATCGTTGCTAAGAAAAAAGAAAGCAAATACTGGTTTGATAAGAGGACAAAAGATTGGATTAAGTGTAAAATCATGGCGTCTGATGACTGCGTGGTTTGCGGTTATAGTATAAAAGAAAATCAATGGGTAAGTTTAGCGCTAGGGCAGTATGAAGACGGAATTCTAGTTTATAAAGGTCATGTAACGCTAGGGGTAAGCATGCGAGCATTAGAACAACGTGGATTCACTAGAATAACAGAAAGCCCTTTTGGATATGTACCAAAAGGAAATGAGAATACGATTTGGCTAAAACC
>JAEWHR010000181.1 GCA_023387655.1 Bacillota bacterium | reverse complement strand
TTGGAACCATCTTAAGAGAAGAATGGGGATATGATGGAACCATTATATCCGATTGGGGTGGTGTCCATAATACCATGGCAGCAGCAAATTCGCCACTTGATATCGAGATGGATGTAAAAACTAATTTTAATGAATATTATATGGCAGATCCGTTACTAGAAGCCGTACATAGGGGAGAAATCTCAGAAGATAAGGTAGATAAAAAAGTTAGAAATATTCTGCGCCTCATGCTACGACTAAAGATGATTGGAGTAGAGAAGGACCAAAGAAGATCGGGGACTTATAATACTATTTCACATCAAGAAGAGTTGCTTAAAGTAGCAAGGGAGTCTATTGTTTTATTGAAAAATGAAGAAGATAGATTACCTTTAAAGAAAGATATTAAAAAATTAGCTGTAATTGGAAGAAATGCAGATACCTTACATGCTGCTGGCGGAGGTAGCTCAGAAATCAAGGCACTCTATGAAATCTCACCATTACTAGGAATTCGTATGGAACTTGGTGGTAATACCGAAGTAACTTATCATCCGGGCTACTATGTACCGTATCAAAGAGTTTTTGATGTAATTGGATGGCAAGAAACTAGCACTGATGTTAAGGCGGAGAGAGCAAAGAGAGAAGAATTCTGGCATGAGTTAGAAAAAGAAGATCTAGTGAAAAGAGTAACAGAAGAGAGACGTCTAAGAGAAGAAGCTGTTTTACTTGCAAAAGAAGCGGAGGATGTGATTCTTGTCGTAGGCTTGGATCATTATCATGATGTTGAAGGTAGCGACCGTAAAAGTTATGAGTTACCTTATGAGCAGGTAAAATTAATTGAGGAAGTACTGAAAGTGAATCCAAATACAATCTTAGTTATATGTGCAGGATCACCAGTATCTATGCAGAAATTCTTAGGCAAAGCAAAGGCTGTTGTTTGGAGCTATTACAATGGCATGCAAGGCGGGAAAGCATTGGCTGAAGTATTGTTTGGTGCCATAAACCCTTCTGGTAAATTACCAGAATCAATGCCAAAGGAAATAAATGATTGTCCTGCACATAAATTTGGTGAATTTGGTACAGAAGGAAGTGTATATTATAACGAAGGCATTATGGTTGGATACCGTTATTATGATACTGAGAATGTTACACCGGAATTCTGCTTTGGCTATGGACTTTCTTATACAAGTTTCACTTATCATAACTTAGAAACAAGGGTAAACAAAGAGAAAGGTGTATTCCTTAGTTTTAGTGTTAAAAATACTGGAAAGGTAGCTGGAGCTGAGACAATTCAGGTCTATGTATCTGACCCAGTTTGCAGTGTAAAGCGTCCTATTCATGAATTAAAAGGATTTGCTAAAGTATTTTTACAGCCAGGAGAGGAAAAGGAGCTGATGATGGAATTAAAACCATCTGCATTCACCTATTATTGTTCCAAGACTAAGAAGTTTGTATTAGAGGCTGGAGAGTTTTGTATTGAAGTTGGTAGTTCTTCCAGAGATATACGATTAACTCAGATGGTAGTCGTGGAATAGTGAAAGGAAAGACGAATGCTAGAAACTTTTGAATTTCCTTAAAAGAGTACATATTTTGGGATATTCTGCAGGCGTAAAGTGTATAAAATCCCATCAAAAATCGATGAGATTTTATAGAAATTAATTGAAAGTATTTACACAATATGGTAAGATAAGGGAAAGAAAATAGTAAGGAGGTTCTACATGGAAGCTACAAAAGCTAGCGTACTACCTGCTTCAAAGGAGAAATTTTATCTGCGCGGCAGCGTCATTTGTTCCATTCTTTCAGTTTTGCTTATGTTTTTACCATGGGTATCGGTATCTGGTATGGAAGGTAAGTCAGGGGTTTTCTTTCTTTTTAATATGGGAAGCTATATTGGAAAGGTAGTAGATTACACCGGTGAGAAGTCATTTGATTATACTGTTTTACTTCTGTTTATCCCGGCACTTTTATTCCTAATTGGGTTACCTGTACTATTAAAATTCTGGGTGTATACAAAGAGGCAGAAAAGTAAGGTAAATGTATTTATTGCTTGTAAACGCACGATGATGTATTTTATAGTGACTTCTCTAACAACGATTCTTACCAATCTTGTTATGTGGTATGTTGCAGTGAAAGAAATACTATATGCTTATAACCCAGTACAGTTAACAGTAGTTCCGTATCTGCTATTTATTATCTCTTGCCTTGGATATTTTGTATTTAATATTCAATATTATCAGCAAGTATCGGAAGCAGAAGGGCATGCGTATTTCATTTTACCAAAGGGTTATGATAATATTTCAAGTATGGATGATTAATAAAAATCATAAACCGAATAACTCCAAGTAAGAATATTAATAAAAATTATGATTTATAATGTATTAGGGCAAAATGAGTGAAAACTTATTTTGCCCTTTCTTAACTATGTGAATAAGAACAAGTTTGGAATCAAAAGGCTATAGAACTAATCGATAAAATGCATGTTAGTAAAGTAACTTATCATCATGAAAAGGACGTATCTTATCACTATGAAAAGGATGTATTAAATCACCATGAAAAGGATGTATCTTATCACCTTGACAGGACATTTTGGATGGATTATAGTAATACATATTGAATCTTGGGATTCTAGTGATAGTACGAGTTTGGTATGATTTCTAGAAAGCAAAGAAATTTTAGAAAAGGCGGGATTACAGATGGCTAAGGTTAGAACTAGATTTGCACCAAGCCCAACGGGGCGTATGCATGTTGGTAATCTAAGAACAGCACTTTATGAGTATTTGATTGCAAAACATGAAGGTGGAGACTTTATATTAAGAATAGAAGATACGGATCAAGAACGTTTGGTAGAGGGCGCTACTGAGATTATTTACCGTACCATAGCAAAAACAGGTCTAATTCATGATGAGGGGCCAGATAAGGATAAGGGATATGGTCCTTATGTTCAAAGCGAACGTCAGGCAACCGGAATTTACTTAAAGTATGCAAAAGAGTTAATTGAAAAAGGTGAAGCTTATTATTGTTTCTGCTCCAAGGAGGACTTGGAATCGTTAAAGAGTGCAGTTGGTGAAGAAGATGGAGAAAGCAAAGAAATTACCAAGTATGATAAGCGTTGTCTTCATTTAAGTAAAGAAGAAATCGAAGCGAATTTAGCTGCTGGTAAGCCATATGTAATTCGTCAGAATATGCCGACTGAAGGTACAACATCATTTACGGATGCTATCTATGGGACAATTACGGTTGAAAATTCAGAATTAGATGACATGATTCTAATTAAGTCGGATGGATTCCCAACTTATAACTTTGCAAATGTTATTGATGATCACTTAATGGAGATCACTCATGTTGTTCGTGGTAATGAATATCTTTCCAGTACACCAAAGTACACTAGATTATACAAGGCATTTGGCTGGGAAGAACCTATTTATATACACTGTCCTTTAATTACCAATGAGGACCATCAAAAGTTAAGTAAGAGAAGCGGGCACTCTTCTTTTGAAGATTTAATAGAGCAGGGATTTGTGACGGAAGCAATCGTTAACTTTATTGCTCTTCTTGGTTGGAGTTCTTCAACAAACGAAGAAATTTTCTCATTGGAAGATTTAGTTCGTGAATTTGATTATAAAAACATTAATAAATCACCATCCGTTTTTGATATGAATAAGCTACGCTGGATGAATGGTGAGTATATCAAGAGAATGGATAGTGAGAAATACTATGAGAACGCACTTCCATACATTAAGAAGGTTATAACAAAAAACTATGATCTTAAATTTATTGCAGATTTAGTTAAGACTAGAATAGAGACCTTCCTTGACATCGCAGATATGATTGATTTCATTGAAGAGCTTCCAGAGTATGATGTTGCAATGTTTACTCATAAGAAGATGAAAACTGACTCTGAGAATTCTTTAAAAGTACTAAACGATGTACTTCCAAAATTTGAGGAATTAAATGATTATTCCGTTTCCTCTATTGAAAGTTTGTTAATGGGTTATATTGCAGAGGCAGGAATTAAGAATGGACAGGGCTTATGGCCAGTTCGTACTGCTGTATCTGGTAAGCAGTCTACACCTGGTGGAGCATATGAGATCATGAGTATTCTTGGGAAAGAAGAAAGCCTTAGAAGAATACGTATTGCAATCGATAAGTTGAGTAGCTCACTAGCTTAAAGGAAAAAAAGGATAGAAAACAGTATTTTCCATGTTCAATATGCACAAGGAAGATGCTGTTTTTTTTATGTATACTCTACTAGGAGCATAGATTGTTCTATGGTATGATAGAGTGATATAAAGTTCTACTTCACCCAAATTTGTGTCTAAATAATCTTTGACGCAAAATATTGATGCATAAGAGTTAGCGCAGGAATAGAGGTTAGTATGAAAACAGTGAACGAATCCCAGGAGAGGGCTATAAAACATCATAAAGGGCCTATGCTTGTATTAGCCGGACCCGGTTCCGGAAAGACTTTAGTGATAATTAAAAGAACAGAGTATCTTATTGAACATTATGGTATTGCACCAAATCATATCTTGGTCATTACGTTTACGAAAGCAGCAGCCATGGAGATGCAGGAACGTTTTGATCGGTTAATGGGACAAGGAAGATTTGGTGTTACTTTTGGTACTTTCCATGCCGTCTTTTTTAAGATACTACGATATGCTTATAACTACAGCGTTTCTAATATTATTACAGAAGAAGAGAGATACCGTCTCCTACGTGATATTATTCAATCGATGGAGCTTGAGATAGAAGATGAGAAAGAGTTTTTAGAGGGTATTGGTGCAGAAATTAGTTTAGTGAAGGGAGAAAATATGGATATTTCTCATTACTATTCTATGAATTGTTCCGAAGAGACCTTTCAAGAAATATACAGAGAATATGAAAAGAAGTTGCGTAATCAAAACAAGATTGATTTTGATGACATGCTACTTCTTTGTTATGAGTTGTTATTAAAAAGACCAGATATATTATCATTATGGCAACAGAAATACCAGTACATTCTTATTGATGAATTTCAAGATATCAATCGCATTCAATATGAGATTATCAAGATGCTGGCAAAACCAAAGAATAATCTATTTATTGTGGGAGATGATGATCAAAGTATCTACCGGTTTCGAGGTGCAAAACCTGAGATCATGTTATCTTTTGAAGAAGAATACAAAGGTGTGAAAAAGGTTGTACTAAATAAAAACTACCGCTCAAAAGGGAACATTATTACAGCAGCACTTAAGGTTGTTGGGAATAACAAGAAGAGATTTCCAAAAGAGATAGAATCCGTACATGAACCAGGAGACGAGATCGATGTAAAGGCATTTTCTGATTTACAAGCACAGAATCAGGCTATTCTTGAGGAAATTGACCGTTATCGTAAGATGGGAATGCGCTATTCTCAAATAGCAGTTTTATATCGAACCAACACACAACCAGGGGCTCTTGTTACGAAGCTAATGGAGTATAATATACCTTTTAAGATGAGAGATAGCTTACCAAATATTTATGAACACTGGATTGCGAAGGATTTGATATGCTATATAAAGTTATCCATGGGAATACGAGAACGAGCCCATTTTTTACAGGTCATGAATCGACCGAAGCGGTATATTAGTAGAGAAGCATTAGAGCAGCCAGAAGTGGATTTTAATACAATCAGAGAATTTTATATGGAAAAACCTTATGTGGTAGAACGTATTGATAAATTGGTCTATGATTTAACGCTAATTAGAAGAACCAACCCTTATGCTGCAATTAACTATATCCGCAGAGCGATTGGTTATGATGATTACCTTAAGGAATATGCAACCTTTCGAAGGATAAAGGTGGAAGAGCTCTATGACATTTTATCAGAATTACAAGAAGAGGCAAGAGAATATAAAACACATGAGGAATGGTTAAAACACATTGAGGATTACAAATCTGGTCTAAAAGAACAAGCAATAAAGCAGAATCAAAAAGATGTGGATGGAGTGGTATTAACTACGTTTCATGCATCGAAGGGATTGGAATTTGATGTAGTTATTCTAATGGATGCCAATGAAGGGATAACTCCTCATAAAAAAGCAGTGGTACCAGAGGATATGGAAGAAGAAAGAAGGATGTTTTATGTGGCGATGACTAGAGCAAAGAGTAACCTTCATATCTTCTATGTAAAACAGCGATATAACAAAGAATTATCACCATCCAGATTTGTTGGAGAATTACTCGTTAGTCCTATGGAATTAAAAGAGGGGATGAGGATAAAGCATTCCATCTATGGAGAGGGCGGTATAAAGAAAATAGAGAGGAATAAAATGACGATTCATTTTGATAAGATATTCCTGCCTAAGGTGTTGGATTTAGAATTTTGCATACGAAATCAAATGATAAAAGTGATAGACTAGGCACTACATTAAAAAAGTGAGAGTAACAAAACTCAAAGATATAATAATCTTTAAGATAAAGTTACTCTCACTTTATAATTAGGGCTCTACTTTTATCGTAGATTCCTTAATGTATTATTCTTGCTCTTCTTCTTCGTCTTCGCCAAATAATTCGTCGAACTCTTCAGAATCTAAGAACTCATCAAAAGCTTCAGAAACGGCTTCAAATTCAGCATCGTCTTCGATGGACTCTAATTCGATTTCATCTCCATTTTGGATGAACTCATATAAGAATACCTCACCGTCTTCCCCAGCATCCTCTGGAAGTAATGCAATGTATTGTTTCTCGCCGCATGGAAATACAGCAATAATATCGCAAACTATTTCGGTATCGTCCTCTAATGTTAATGTTACTTGGTCATGAAAAAATTCATCGCTGCTGCAGTTACAGTTATCGCCATGTTTATCCATTTTCTATACCTCATTTCCTAGAATTGTGAAAGTTGAATTCCACCTTTTGACTATAACAGATTCAATGATAAAAAGCAAGGCTCTACTTTGCAATAGGACACCAAAACACTTGTTCTTTAATTTCTTGAATGCTATAATAAAAAGGATAGTTTACATGGCTTTAGGAAGAATAAGAAGAGGTATAATTAAAGTAAGTCAAGGGGGGGAATGCAATTACTTGTATACTTGCAATTACTTGGATACTTGATTGCATACAGTAGTAAATTTTTTTAACTATGATGAATGAAGTTAGCACGAAACAAAGATGCTTTAGCCTTTGTTTCGTAGAAATTGACTTACCTAGAAGGTTAAATAGATTATTTGACTCATTACATAAATTTAAGAGATGGGAGAAATTAAATGGGGGATAACGATTTAAAATCCATAAAGATATCTGTTCGTAACCTAGTAGAATTTATAATGAAATCGGGAGATTTGGATAATTCGGTAGGGAAGAGGGACCCAGATGCTATGCAAGAAGGTAGCAGGCTACATCGAAAAATTCAGCGTAGGATGGGATCAGAATATCAGCCAGAAGTTTCACTTCGAGTTGTAGTTCCGGTATCGCAAGACGATATAGACTTTGAACTTATTATTGAAGGTAGGGCGGATGGAATTATTACGAATATAGAGCCTTCCAATGAGGATGGCATAGAAGGTAAGAGCCATGTTATCATTGATGAGATAAAATGTGTTTATGCGGATATTTACCAGATTTCTGAGATGATTCCTGTACATCGTGCTCAAGCGTTATGCTATGCCTATATTCATGCTAAGGAGCTAGGGTTAGATAATATAGGTATACAGATCACTTATTGTCATATTGAAACAGAGGCAGTGAGAATTCTATCAGAAGAACTTAAGTTTGAGGAAATATCTCTCTGGTTTCATCATCTGATCCAAGAGTATTGTAAATGGGCAGCATGGCAGATTAAGTGGATGGATAGCAGAAATGCCTCCATTAGACAAATTGAGTTTCCTTTTGAATATCGTCCTGGACAAAGAGATCTAGTGGCAGGTGTTTATCGAACGATAATAAGGGATAAAAAATTATTTATAGAAGCACCAACTGGTGTAGGAAAAACTATTTCAACAGTATTTCCTACCGTGAAAGCGATGGGAGAAGGATTTGTTTCTAAAATATTTTATCTGACAGCGAAAACAATTACACGAACGGTAGCAGAGGATACTTATCAATTACTTTTAGAGCGAGGATTATCTATGAAACTCGTTACTATTACAGCAAAAGATAAGATATGTATTTTGGATAAACCAAACTGTAACCCTGTTGCATGCGAACGAGCAAAAGGACATTTTGATAGGGTAAACGATGCAGTATTTGATTTACTAACGAGTGAATCGAGAATATCAAGAGAACTGATAGAACAGTATGCAAAGAAACATTGTGTTTGCCCGTTTGAGATGTGTCTTGATGTGACTTTATGGGCAGACGGAATTATCTGCGACTATAATTACGCTTTTGATCCTAATGTGTATTTGAGAAGATTTTTTGAGAATGATAAGAAGCAGGATTACGTTTTCTTGATTGACGAGGCACACAACCTAGTAGATAGAGCAAGAGAAATGTACAGTGCAACATTATATAAAAAAGATTTTTTAACGGTTAAGGGCATTATAAAAGAAAAGTCAAAGTCAATGGTAAAGAGACTTGATGCGTGTAATGAGGTAATGCTAAGGTTGAAACGTAAATGTGATGAAATAGAAGTGTTAGAAGATGTGAATGATTTGGTACTCCCGCTTTTAAGACTTATGTCAGAGTATGAAGAGTTTTTTAAGGAACATGGTGATTTTGAAGGCAGAGAAACGGTATCTCAACTATTTTTTGACCTTAGAAATTTTCTTGCAATTCATGATATATTGGGGGAAGATTATCTTATTTACTCTGATTATGACGAAAGCGGAGAGTTCCGTGTGAAGCTTCTTTGTATGGATCCTGCAAGGAATTTATTAACGTATTTAAATAAAGGTAAAAGTGCCGTCTTTTTTTCTGCAACGCTATTACCTATAACGTACTATAAAGAACAACTTGGTGGTGCTGAGGAGGATTATGCTATTTATGCACCTTCTCCATTTGATATTTCAAAGAGACTGCTTATGATAGCGAAGGACGTCAGTACAAAGTATTCAAGGCGTGGGCAAGAGGAATACGAGAGGATTGTCTCCTACATTGAGGGTTTTGTGAAGGCAAAGATGGGAAATTATTTTGTGTTTTTTCCTTCTTATCAGATGATGCAACAGATTGCGGTGTTAAGTGAGGATAGAATTCCAAATGTAATATTACAAAAGGCGAGCATGGGAGAGCTTGAGAAAGAAGAGTTTTTAGCTTCCTTTGAGGAGAATCCAACAGAGACAAAGGTTGGTTATTGCGTTATGGGAGGAATCTTTTCTGAGGGAATAGACTTAAAAAATGACCGTTTGATAGGCGCAGTGATTGTGGGTACAGGATTACCTCAGGTGGGGAACGAGCGAGAATTATTCCGAGGGTACTATGATGAACGAAACGGAACTGGTTTTGACCATGCTTACCTTTACCCTGGGATAAATAAAGTGCTACAGTCTGCTGGTAGAGTAATTCGTACAGTAGAAGATAAGGGAGCAATTTTGCTACTTGATGAGCGTTTCTTAAATTCTCAGTACCGAAATTTATTTCCAAGGGAATGGGAACAGTATGATATCGTCAATCAAGAAAAAATGATTGAGTTGTTAGAAGAGTTTTGGAATAAAGAAGAATTTAAGTAAGACGAAAAGGAAAAACGAAAGTGTAATAAAGTTATAAAGAAATAAAAAGAAATAAAAAGAAATAAAAAGAAACGAATACTCTAGAAAATATTAATTAACGAAAGAGTATCGTTTCTTTTTGTAAAATCCATCGCAGTTACCGGATTAACTTATTGAATTCTAGGTTATGATATTAACCTGTTCCTTAGTACAAGTAAGAGTTATCTCCGTATGATGTCCATGTACCTCTCCATCTGTATGAACAAACAAAGGAGACTGCGTATGAATGGATACAGTGTCGCAATGAATCATTTGGACACCTTTAAACTTCGTATGCTTACCAAAAAAGAGGGTTGGCATAAGAAACAATATTTTAATTTTTGATAGATTAGATACCATACAAATAGAAAGTTTTCGATCATTATCACAAGCATCGGGAGCCATCAAAAGTCCGCCACCTTCACACTTATGAATAAGAGATGCCATAAATATTAAATTTTTTACTTTATAAGTTATGCCATCTGCTATTACGGTAGCATCGGTTGGCTTAGTAGCAAAGATTTCTTTGATTGCTATTATAATGTATGTTAATTTGCCAAGACCAAATTTATTCAAAACATGTTTAATCTTTGATGCTAGAGCAACATGGCAAACAGCTGCATCGTAACCAATCCCAGAGCTTACAGAGAATCTTCTAGAGAATCCATCCTCAAAAGTTACTAAACCGTGATCTACAGCACGGATTTTTTGGGGATTTAGCACTCTATCCAAAGCTTCTTCTGGATTTTTGGGTAATAATAATCCACGAGCAAGGTCATTACTGGAGCCCATCGGTATGTATCCAAGTAGAACATCCTCATAATTATCAATGCCGTTGATTACTTCATTTGCAGTTCCGTCACCACCTACAATAATGATTATCTTTTTTTCGTTATCTCTCGCACAGACTTCTTTTGTGATTTGGGTAGCATGACCACGTCCGGTCGTGAAATATTCTTGGTAATCTATTTGTTCGTTTTCTAAACGTTGTCTTAACCCTTGCCATAATTCTTTGGCTCTTCCAGTTTTGGAATGTGGGTTTATGATAAAGTGATACATTTGCGCTCCTTTTCATGCCAAGTCCATTATATAACTACAGCAAATGGGAAGATATATATGCTTATCTTATCTAATTTAAATCGGGATGTCAACAGAACTTTCAAGTGTAAACTTTATTGATAATCTAAAGAGAATAAGTTAAAAATTCCTTGGTGGAAGAGATTGTAATTTATAAAGATTACGGTATAATTACAATAAAAGAGTGCTTATAGTATTATTGCGAAGTGATGCGGATACGATGGTAACATATTAAGAAAGAATAGACTGTATATTGCAACGAGTTTTTATCTGTAATCTTGCTAGTTCATATTAATTACTTTAAGTACAATAGTAGGAGGAGTATATGAAAGAACGGAGAAAAAGAGGTAAGAGAAGTATACTTGCCATTGTGTTAAGTTTATCGATTTTGGTAACAGGTTGTACTAATAAGGTTGAACATAAAGAAATAACATTTGATGAATTTAGTGATCAAATGTTTCGAGAAATAGTGACATCAGATGCACTAACCTATTCACAATTTATAGAAAATCCAGAGAGTTTCGGAATTACGGAGTATAAACATGTTCTGACCTCATTAAATAAGAAAGAATATGATAAGTCAATCAAACAGTGTGAAGAGGAATTAGCACAACTTCTCCAATTTGACTATAATACCTTAACACCGGCACAAAAAATAGATTATGATATTACAAAAGTAATGCTTGAGCAAAGTATCGCCTTGAAAGATGCTTACTATTATAGGGAACCTCTTTCTACATTGGATGGAGATCATATCACACTTCCAGGTATTGTTAGCTTGTACGGTAATCGTTACTTCCAAAACTTGGTTGAACAAGGTTCGGATAGTAAAAAGGCGGTAGAAGGATTTTTCGAGATCTATGAGATGGTTGAAAAGTACTTTAATGAGGTGGCTCAGTTTGAACGTGAGAAGGCAAAAGAAGGATTGTTTATGAATTCTACAAGGGCGGAAGCAGTAAGAAAATTTTGCCTTAAAGTTGTAAATAATGATGGTTTTGATTACAAAAAAACCTTTCAAGAAGAGGTTGGAAAGTTAAGTTTTCTAAGTGATAATGAAAAGCAAGAACTGATTAAAAAAAGTGATTCATTAGTTCAAAAGCATATTGTTCCTGCTTATGAGAAGTTGGTTGATACCATGCAGGATTTAAAAGATCAGGGTGGCAAGTCAAAAGGTTTCTATGAGACTGAAATTGGTAAAATTTATTATGAGAATCTGTTGAAGTCTTCTTGTAGTGTGGATGCAACACCGGAAGAGCTCATGAAGCTGTTAGATAAGAATTTAGCTTCCTTTGTAAAAGAAAAAGAAGAGATTCTATCGAAGTATCCAAACATTGAGAATGAAACTGTAATTAGTGCAAGAGAATGGATCGATGCAGATAGTATAACAAAGATGTTATCTGAAAAAGCGAAAGAAGATTTTCCTGATGCAGAGATAGAGTGGGGAGTAAAAGCTATGCCTACTTCTATGAATAGTTTTGCTGGAGGATTATTCTATCCATTTGCAATTGATTCGACGTTAAAGGAAGAGTACATCTATCTAGGAACTTTAAATGCTCCTGGAACTCAGCCATATCTGCAAGTATTAGCTCATGAGGGAGTACCAGGACATCTTTATCATTATAATTATCTAAATGATATTGGAACATCGAATTATCGTAAAATCTTAGCTTGGGCAGGAGCTGGATTGGTGGGATACCTTGAAGGTTGGACTACTTATGTTGAGGAAATAGGATATTCCTATGGTGGTTTGTCAGAGGTTCAAGCTAGATCGGCACAGCTTAATCGTTTAATTGAAATTACATTAATTACTATGCTTGATATTGGTGTAAACTATTATGGCTGGGAGAATGATAAGGTTTCACAAGTAATCAGTCAATATGCACCACAGTTTTTGATTATGAGTACGTACATTAAGAGTATAGTGGAAGAATCACCAGGCTTGTATAGCTCCTATGCAGTTGGATATATTTATACAAAACAGATTATAGATGCAATCAATGAGCAGTCCGGTGGAACCATGAGTAAGAAGGAAGTTCATGAAAAATACTTATCCGTTGGCCCGGCTACTTATGATATTTTAATGAGAGAGTTTGGAATTACAGAATAATTTAAAATAGTGGGAACCAATACCTTAATCGTTGGTTCCCACTTAATTTTTTATATTAACATTTTTCTGGAAGCCAGACACGCATCTGAGATATTCCCCGATTACCCCAAGTATAATATGGAATTGCAGTAATAGTACAAGCATGTTCCTTAGGTTTTGTATATGTATATAATGTCTTTGTTTCTTCGGTTTTAATGCCTGTAAGAGTAAGGGCAACGGTACCACTAAGAACATTCTGGTTAAATTGCTGGACTAAAACATCAGCATGCTCTTTGATACTTAAGGATAGGATGTCATCATGATTATCGATTCCCTCCACACAATAAACCAGTGGACCTCGTTGTAAGGCTACCATTCCGGTATTATTAGAGACTTTTGAGGTAGTATAAACTTTATGAACACTTAGATCAAGGGATAGTTCTATTTCATCTCCTTCTTGATATTCTTTTGTTAAGTATACATAACCGTCTTTTAAAATTTCTGGTAAAGATACACCTTTGTGATTGTAAGTAATTGTTGTATGGGTACTCCAATCTGGAATACGAATGGCTAATGTATAAGTACCAGATGATTTCATTCTGTATGTAATGGTTCCATCGTATGGGAAATTACCAATACACTCTATTACCTGTCCAAAGGAGGTTTTAATTTCTCCTGAAACAAATAAATGGCAGTATAGTGTGGAGTCCTCTTCGGCATAAGCATAACTTCCAATGGAGGTTAGGAGTCTGGCTACATTTGGAGGACAACATGCACAAGCATACCATTCAGGGCGTTTTGGTAAGACATGGCGGTGAGTAATTACTTCACCAGAGATTCCAGGAAGCACTTCCAATGGATTAACATAAAAAAACTTTTTACCATCTAATTGCATACCTGCTAATACTGTATTATATAATGCGCGTTCTAAAACATCAGCATATCGACTATGTTTGTGAAGCTTTAACATCTTTTGCGCAAAGAATATAAGCCCGATGGAAGCACAGGTTTCTCCGTAAACCGTATCATTAGGGAGATTATAATCTTTGGTGAATGCTTCTCCTAGCGCAGTAGAGCCAATTGCACCTGTAATATACATCTGGCGATTTGTGATATTGTTCCAAAGTGTATCACAAGCTAGTAAAAGTGAATCATCGTTTATATAGGCGGAAAGGTCAGCCATAGCAGTATAAAGATAGACAGCGCGAACTGCATGACCGGTGGCGATGGTTTGCTCTCTCACAGGTTTTGTACACTGCATATAATCAGTATCATCTGCATTCATACCCCAAACCTTCCAATTCCGATTCTTTACTTCCTCTTTAAAATAATTGGGACTTTCACCACGTACGTCGATAAAATGCTTACATAGTGTAAGATAACGTTCTTCTTTGGTCACTCGATACAAACGAAGCAGTGCAAGCTCTATCTCTGGGTGACCAGAATAACCCAGAGGATTTTTATTCATAAAATGCTCATATAAGTGATCCGCATTTCGTTTCATTACTTGTAACAATTTATCTTTACCAGTCGCCTCGTAATAAGCAACTGCAGCCTCCATCATATGTCCGGAACAATATAATTCATGTGCTTCTTGAAGGTTTGTATATCGTTTCTCTCTGTCTTTTATTGTGAAAAAGGTATTTAAGTACCCATCACTGTCCTGGGCGCTTGAAATCAAATCAATCACATTATCCGAAAGTTCCTCCAGGGAAGGATCGGGGAATACCACAAGAGAATAGGCAACTGCCTCTAACCACTTAGCTACATCACTGTCTTGAAATACCATTCCGTAAAATTCATCGGAGATTGGTTCTCCCCTTAAGACTTTTCCAGCTAACCTGAAATTCTCTATTGCATGACTTTTGGCGACCCCTTCTATTTCATCATTTAATATTTGATATTGATAGGGTAAAACCGTTTCTGTGATTAGCTTTTGATAATGATGAAAAAATCCCTGATTAGAACGAAAATTTGAAAGTTTTAACGGTTGATAAGTATTCATTAATGAACTCCTTCCATTTCGATAGTTATAATATGATGATAGAAATCACTTATTACAAGCAAGTTTTAGCTTGTGTATTGCAAACTTGGTAGAATGAGTTGTCTTGTTAGAGCGAGTTGCCTTATTAGTATGAATAGTCTTGTAAGTAAGAGAAAGATCGTAAGCAAGAATATGGATGAAACGCAATTGTTTTACCTCTTCCTCATAATGGCTGTTAAAAAAAGATCGTTACAGGAAGTGATTTTGTGCTATACTCTACTTAGAAAAATTATTACAGCGATATCAGGTATCAGCATATCCTTTTTAACGATTTTATTATAATGAAACTAACCTCATTATAAGCAGGTAGAAATGAAAAAACAATGGAATGAAACTACGAAAAAGGTGAGAAAATCCGATATGATTACAATAGGTGATAGTAAAACAAAGATAGTACTAGAATCCGTAGGAAAATTTGTTCAAGTAGGAAGTTTTATTCATCCAGATAGAATACTGGATAGCTACGAATTTATTTTAGTAGAGGATGGAATCTTATACATAGCAGAGGAAGACCATAGTTATTCAGTAGAATCTAATCAATTTCTATTATTACAACCCGGAAAGAATCATTTTGGAACCAAAGAAATGGAAGGAAGACTAAGCTTTTACTGGGTGCATTTTATAATAGAAAACGAGGACTCTCTTCTTCCTCCTATCAAATATGGAACACTAGAGAATCCATATGTAATAGCAAACTTACTAAAGCAAATGTTGCATAGCTTTTGTTCTTTAGACTATCCAGCCTGCTATGGTGAGCTTTTACTTTCACAGATGCTGATGGAAGTACGTAGGATGCAGGAGAACTTATCCAAATCTTACCGGCCAATATTAAAGGAAATAGGAGAATGGATTCGTATCCATGCAGAAGAAAAGATAAGTTTACAATTGGTATCTGAGGTTTTTCAATACAATTCTGATTATCTTACGAAAATTTTTATGGATACCTTTCAGATTAGTATTAAAGATTACATTATCCAGCAGAAATTAATACGAGCGAAGTATTATTTATTACATACAAATTATACAATGAAACAAATTGCATCGATGTTACATTTTGAAGAAAGCAATACATTTATTAAATACTTTAAGTATCACGAAAAAATAACACCTTCAAAATATCGTAATCTTTATTTTAATACCCATTTAAATCAAAAGTAAATAAGTGAAATGGAAAGGCTACATCTACAATATGATGAATACATAGAATTTCTGTGTTTGCCAGCTATTTCAGCATACCCTAGTAATTATGGGGTTTCAAGTGTGAACAACTCTCTATATATAAAAATGATTCTTTTCTAGTATGAATTAACTTACTCAGAAAAGAATCATTTTTTTATTTCTGTGCTCTTTTTGCGCGTCTTAGGTTTGCTTCTGCAATATTTTATCGATTCATCTCACTTTGAGGTCCAATGTTTTGATGGGAAGCAATAATCTTATTAATTTCTTTTAAATCTGTGGATGGCAAGTCTCCAGGAATTGTATTCTTCACAGCGCTTGCAGCATTACCGATTTCAAGAGCCTTTTGGCAGTCATTATATGCTAGTAATCCATAAAGTACGCCGGACACATAAGCATCACCACTACCGATGCGATCAATCACTTCTATGTTTTGATATGGTGCTTCTTCGTAGAATTTATCTTCTACAGCATTATATATTGTGGAACCAAACGTATGCTTCTTAGGACTAATAACGATACGTTCCGTTGTTGCTACGATTTTTACATTAAAATCTTTCGTATAGGATTTCATGATTTCTTTAATTGTACCAGTTTTACCAAATGTTCTGCGTGATGTTTCTTCGGATACAAATAAGATATCAACATATGGGAGTATACGCTCAATGTATTGCTTTGCGGTTGTCTCATCCCAAAGGTTTGCGCGGTAATTGACATCAAAGGAGATAAGTGCGCCTTGTTCCTTGAATTTTTTAATACATTCTTCAGCAACCTCTCTTGTTTGAGGGGATAGTGCTAAAGTGATACCACATGTATGGAATAACTTTGTTGATGAGAAAGTGCTTTCAGGAATTTCCTCCATGGAAATTGAGTTGATGGAAGAGTTTCCTCTGTCATAAACTACAGAAGATTTTCTAGGATAGGCTCCATTTTCATAGAAATAGATTCCTAAACGAGCGTCTTTGCGCTCATCAAATATAAGGCAATCATCACTTACGCCACAAAAACGTAGATGATTCTTTACATAAGTACCGATGTCATTTTGTGGGACCTTTGAAATAATACCTGTACGAAGTCCCATCATAGAGATACCAGATACAACATTTAATTCCGCGCCACCAGCGCATTTTTCAAATGTATCTCCACGTACAATACGCTCATTGGAGGGAGCAGAAAGTCTTAATAAGATCTCTCCTAAAGCAAGTGCGTCAAATTCGCGATTTTCATTTACCGTCAGCATACAAATTACCTCCATTCGTTCAAAATGTAAACGCTTACATTTAGATAATTTAATTATACTTTAAATAAACTAGATGTCAAGAAAATAAGGATAGGATTCGAGTATTGAGATGTTTCTTAAAAATAAAATTTCATCGATTATCCTCTTCAATTTATGAATTAAGAATAATGGCAAAAAAACATGAGTATTACAAGGTTAAAAATCCATATAATAATCTTACAAAAAAAAATACAAAAAAATTTCTTAACAAGGTGTAACTTTTTTTGTTTTTAAACGAACAATAGGTGTCGACAAAAGGTTGTGACTTATTCGCAACAAAAGAATGAAAATGGAAGAAAAATTGTGGCTTGGTTACACATAATGTCCAGAAGGAAAAGTTGTAATTAATTCACACAAATTGAACAAAAGAAAAGAAGATTAATTTAACGGGATTGAAGGAGAGACAAAATTATGAGACATAAAAAATTAATGGCATTATCTTTAGTAGCTGTTTTAGCATTTACAGCATGTGGTAAGAAAGATACAACAGAGCCAACACCAACACCTACGGTGGCTCCAACAGAGGCGCCTGCTGAACCAACAGAAAATCCAGCGGGACAACCTGGTACAGAGGAAGGAACTGGAGAGAATTTAGGTTCAACAGAATTAAAAAGCAATGAAACACTTGATAAAATTCATGAAGAGATAAAGACAGCATATGGTGAAAATTACATTCCTAATATGCCATTTACTGCTGAAAACTTAGAAGAACAGTTTGGTGTAAAGGCAGAGTGGTATGATGCAGCAATTGCAGAAGGACCAGTGATGAGTACCCACGTTGATAAATTTATCGGAATTCATGCAACAGAAGGAAATTTAGAGAACGTTCAGAATGCATTAAAGAAATATCATGAAACATTACTTGCGGATACAATGCAATATCCAATGAACTTATTAAAGATTCAGGCTTCTGTTGTTGAGACAGTTGGTGACTATGTATTTTTCGTTATGCTTGGTACAATTGATGAGATGGCATACACAGAAGAAAGTGATATGATTAAAGCATACCAAGAACAGAATCAGATTGCATTAGATATTATTAAGAAAGATATCGAAACTAAGTAAGATATCGAAACTAAGTTAAAGATCGAAGCTAAATAAGACGAAGTAATAGATCGAAACTAAGTAAGAGATTGAAGATAAGTAAGATATCGAAACTAAGTTAAAGATCGAGGCTAAATAAGACGAAGTAATAGATCGATACTAAGAAAGATATTAAAGCTTAGTAAGAACAGAATACGGAAGATGAATATAGGCTTAAGAGTAAGCATTGTCGACATCTGCAATTGTAACGCTACCGTTGCAAACGCATTCATTCATAAAAGTATACAGTTTTGAAATAATATAGAATGGAGCGTCGCAGTATTGCCAGTGAGTGTGAAGGCATTCCTTTGGTTCTACTGTGGCGCTTTTTTTATAGCATAATGATTATTTCTGTGCTATACTGGTGGGTGCGCGTAGAAGGGTGAAAGTAGAGGAAATCTTTATTTTTGCTATCAACTAATGCAAAGGCAGAGAGGATGAGATGCACGATGAAGAATGCGGACAATTTCTCCTCGGTGGAAGAGGCCATGGATGATTTTGATCACCCAACTTCCAAAGAAGGAGTTCAATCAGAACAAGATAAAGTTTGCTATCAAAAATTTTTAGATGGCGACAAAGAAGCATTTGAACAACTAGTAATAAAACATAAAGATCATTTGATTTATTTTATACAACGTCTGATAAATAATATGGCAATCGCAGAGGATTTAGCACAAGATGCTTTTGTTGAGGTATTAGTTCATAAAGAACGATATCATTTTCAGGTAAGTTTTAAAACATATTTGTTTACAATTGGAAGAAATAAGGCTATTGATTATATACGTAAGAATAAACGGATGATGCTGGTGGAGGATTATCCGGAAAATTATGATGAGGAAAATCGAATGGAAGAAAAAATCATTCGTGAGGAAGAAAAGAGACTTTTATATCGTGCGATAAAGAAATTAAAACCAGATTATCAAGCGGCTATTTCACTCATCGACTTAGAACAAATGACATATGCAGAAGCCGCGAAGGTTTTAAAGAAAAATGATGCACAGATGAAAGTTTTAATATATAGAGCTAGAAAAAGTCTTGCAAAGTTAGTGGAAAAGGAGGGATACTCCTATGAAAACAGATAGGGAATTTATTGAAGGAATCTACAAAAAGGCAGAAGTATTAAGACTACAGGAAGAAAATTTGAAAAAGGAGTCTTGGTATCAAAGATTACTTCGTTTTAATCGGGATAAGAAAAGAATTCCAGCACTTGCTGCAAGTATGGCAACATTTGCTGTGTTTGCGTTAGTTATAATCACTGGCAGGCACGCTGGAAAGAGCCTTAATAGCGATAACACCGGTAATAAACAGTTACGAACAATTGAAGGGGAGAATCCGAATGGAATTTCCAATGTTTCAGCATATGGTTTAGAGAATGAGAACGTCTCAATGGAAGAGACGATTACTGTACTAGGTGAGATTATTGAAGTTGTTGATATAGATAATCTAAAGAGTGTTAATGTACAGGTTTCCAGACTACTTTACGGAGAGGAAACACCAGATTATATAACGATTACAGAGGGTCTACCGCTAACGCTTACAACTAAAATCTCAAAAGGGATTAATGTGATTGTTTCTGTAAAACCAATTCTTGGACAAGAAGATTATGCGCTGATCGACGAAAATAGTATATATTTTTATACAAAAGAAGAAAATAATAAAAACTATTACGAAGCGATCAATGGAACAATAGTCACAGAAGATAGTTTTCAATAATCATCAACTTGTTGTTAGACCCTGATATCTAATTAGTATCGGAGGGAAACGATGGTTTTTAGTAGCTTACCATTTTTATTTCGGTATTTACCGATTGTTTTACTATTATATTTTATTGCACCTAGGAAGTTAAGAAATGCAGTACTTTTCTTTACTAGTTTAGTATTTTATGCATGGGGAGAACCAATTTATGTTGTACTTATGTTGTTCTCAACCATCGTTGATTATACCCATGGTATGCTAGTGCATCACTTTAAGCAAAAAGGTGAAATTAAAAAAGCAAAACTCGCATTGACGTCTGCGATGATTATTAATCTATCATTGCTTGGGTTTTTTAAATATTCTGATTTTGTGATTACAAACATCAATGCATTAACTGGTAGTAATATTGCTTTATTAAAATTAGCATTACCTATTGGGATTTCATTTTATACATTCCAGACAATGTCATATACGATTGATGTATTTCGTGGGGAAGCCAAGGTACAAAAAAACATTATCTCTTTCGGCGCGTATGTAGTTTTATTCCCACAATTAATTGCTGGTCCAATTGTACAGTATAAGACAATAGCAACCCAGCTTAAGGAACGTAGAGAAGACTTTGATCAGTTCTCCTATGGAGTACTTCGTTTTATCAGTGGTTTGGGTAAAAAAGTATTATTGGCTAACAATATCGGTTTATTATGGGACAGTATATCAGCGACACCTAGTGGTGAATTAACGATAATTTCGGCATGGTTAGGAATTACTGCATTTGCGTTCCAAATTTATTTTGATTTTTCAGGTTATTCAGATATGGCAATCGGTCTTGGTAATATGTTAGGATTTCAATTCCTTGAAAACTTTAACTATCCATACATGTCAAAAAGTATCACTGAATTTTGGCGTAGATGGCATATCTCTCTAGGTAGTTGGTTCCGCGATTATGTTTATATTCCACTTGGCGGTAATCGCTGCGGATTAGGAAAACAGATTCGAAACATTGCTGTTGTATGGTTTTTAACTGGTTTCTGGCATGGTGCTAGTTGGAACTTTATTATGTGGGGAGCCTACTTTGGGGTTATACTTGTGATTGAGAAATTTGTATTCCTTAAAGTTTTAAATAAACTACCATCCTTTTTTTCTCATCTCTATGCAATTTTCTTAGTCTGGATAGGCTGGGCTATCTTTGCATTTGATGATTTATCAAGAGGTATCGAATATATTAAGGCTATGTTTGGTGTTAATACCCTTGGATTTGTTAATGATAATGCTCTTTATCTTCTTATGAACTATGCACTAATTCTCATTGTTCTTATTTTAGGAAGTACGGACTTACCAAAACGAGTTGCAATCCGTTTGGTTGGGGAACATGGAGAGAAGAAAGTTACAGCAGTAGTACAAGGCTTGTTTGTTGTGGGAATATTCATCATCTCTGTTGCTTATCTTGTAGATGCTTCCTACAATCCGTTCTTGTACTTTAGATTCTAGGAGGTGAGTATATGTCAGAGGTGAATAAAAACACAGAAGCGGTGCCAAATCCTCCTACCATTAAGAAAGGTGAAGGAAAAGGACTACGTGGAAGGTATAGTAATGTAATTATCTTTTTAGTACTAATCTATGGACTAACTTTAGCTAGTATGTTAAATCCAGTAAGAGGTTTTTCTGAAAGTGAAAATAGAGTACTGGAAGGACGACCAAAATTCTCTTGGGAGTCGTTGTTTAATGGTACCTTTATTAGTAAATATGAAACATTTGTAACAGATCAGTTTGTGTTTCGAGATACTTGGATTGGTATAAAAACTAGAACTGAACTTGCAATGTTAAAAAAGGATATCAATGGCGTATATATAGGAAAAGATGGATATCTCATTGAGAAATTAGATAATTCAGACGTTGATATGGAGCAGCTAAGCCGAAATGAAAAGAGATTGTATGCATTTATCAATAAGTATAAAGAACAACTTGGAGATGAGCATGTATTTGCAATGATCGTGCCAACTGCATTTGAAGTCTTAAAAGAAAAGTTGCCACCATATGCAACTGGTTTTGATCAAGGAATGTTTCTTGATCGTTTAGAAGGTACTTTAACAAATCAGTTTATTGATCTAAGACAAACATTCATGGAACATAAGAATGAGTATATATTTTATCGTACCGATCATCACTGGACTACCTTAGGTGCTTACTATGCTTATCTAGAGTGGGCAGAGGCAATTGGTGTTACGCCAATGAGTCAAGAAGAGTTTAATATTAAGAAAATCTCAGAGGAATTTTTAGGAACCATTTATTCTAAAATTAATTTAAAATTATCCTCAGATGAGATGTATGTGTATGATTCTGGTAAGAACTATACGGTTGAATACAATATGGATGGTGTACTAAAAAATAGCCTATATGAAATGAGCTATTTAGATACAAAAGATAAGTATTCCGTTTATTTAGGTGGCAATAATCCTCTTGTAAAGATTAACTCTGAAAATCATAATGGGAAAAAATTATTAATTATTAAAGATTCTTATGCACATTGTTTTGCACCATTTGCAGCTAACCACTTTGAAACGACTTATATGGTAGACTTGCGTTATTTTAATATGCCAATGTCACGTTTCATTGAAGAGAATGGAATTACAGATGTGTTAGTTCTATATAATGTAAATAGTTATATCAAAGATAAAAATCTTGATAATATGGTAAGATAAGAGTTTATCGAATGACATTATGTTTTTATTTGATTTGCTTAGAGTTTGGGAAGACGAAATGAG
This sequence comes from Bacillota bacterium, assembly GCA_023387655.1. Lineage (GTDB taxonomy): Bacteria > Bacillota > Clostridia > Lachnospirales > Lachnospiraceae > Lachnoclostridium. The sequence goes on along the minus strand of JAEWHR010000181.1, from coordinate 3,808 downwards.
TATATGCGAATTCGTTAGTTTATCAAAATAAAAAAAGAACAGAAAGCGGAGTGCTTTCTGTTCTTTTTTTACTCTTGTGCGTACTTTGCAATCGTTTCTTTAATCATATTTTCAACTAACTCAGCGATCTCAGTTGATTTCATTCCCTTATAATCTTCATAATAAAGTGGTTTTAAATAATGTATTTGAACTGTAGTTTTTTTAATTGAACTTGTGTCAAAAACCTTGAATGAGTCAATTAATGCAACTGGTACAATAGGACAGCGAGCATTCATTGCACTCTTAAAACTACCGCCTTTAAATTCTCCAATTTGATTTCCTTTTCTACTTCTAGTACCCTCTGCAAAGATAACGAAATTCTCTCCACCTTTTACACGATTGGTCATGTTTTTAATAACCGTCATAGACTGACGAATATCTTCACGGTCAATGATTTCTGCTTGTAACAAGGTAATCACATCACGAAGTAAAAAGATGTTCTGCACTTCTTTTTTCATTACAGTAACAAAAGGACGTTCATGAGTTTCCAAAAAGGCAAGGGCATCAAACAGCCCTTGATGGTTAGGAAATAGGACATAGCCAGTTTCTTTTGGTAGGTTCTCTAACCCGTGGCAATCGATTGTTATTCGGCCTCTACGGTTAACAATCGGAGCATTTTTATGAAGCCATGCATAGCGATTAAAACGGTCATACTTTTCTATGTTACACAATCGCTTTAGTTGGAAAAACCAAACTGGAAGATTGAAAAAGCTACGTAAAAATATGAAAAGAATTCTCTTCATACGATTGCCCCCTTCATATATAATGTGTTAACTTAGTTTAGCTCATAACCTTTTAACATCCGTGCACGACTTGGATGTCTTAATTTTCGCAGTGCCTTTGCTTCAATCTGACGGATACGTTCTCTGGTAACATTAAATTCTTTTCCGACTTCTTCTAAAGTACGGCTTCTTCCATCTTGCAAACCAAAACGAAGAATCAAAACTCGTTGCTCTCGTTCGGTTAATGTATCTAATAGTTTTGATATCTGATCTTGTAATACAGCATAAGATGCGGCATCCTCTGGCCCCATGATAGTATCATCCTTGATGAAGTCACCAAGATGGCTGTCGTCCTCTTCACCGATTGGAGTGTCGAGGGAGATTGGGTCTGCAGATACCTTAAGAATTTCACGTACCTTTTCAATAGGAAGGTTCATTGCATCTGCAAGTTCCTGTTCACTAGGTTCACGACCTAATTCTTGAAGAAGGTTTCTTGATACTCGATATGTCTTATTTATAACCTCTGACATATGTACCGGAATACGAATGGTACGAGATTGATCGGCAATGGATCTTGTGATTGCCTGTCGAATCCACCAGGTTGCATAGGTACTAAATTTATAGCCTTTGTTATAATCAAATTTATCGACTGCTTTGATAAGTCCTAAGTTTCCTTCTTGAATTAGATCTAGGAAAGAAAGTCCTCTTCCTACATATCGTTTTGCGATACTGACTACTAATCGTAAGTTTGATTCTGCTAGAATTCGTTTTGCGATATTATCTCCAGCTTCTATTTTCTTAGCAAGCTCGATTTCTTCTGCAACAGAGAGAAGAGGGTAGCTACCGATTTCTTTTAAATATTGTTTAACAGGATCATCAGAAATGGTTGATACCATAGCAGAGATATCTTCTGCATCTCCTACAATTTCAGAATCATCCTCTAATTCGAGAAGGGCATCTTCGTTAGGCTCATCTTCATCCGTAGGATTAAGCACAACGATATTGCTTGCCTCAAGGTACTCATATATTTTATCAATCTGTCGTACATTCAGATTTAATTCTTTAAAGAAATCATTCACTTTATCTACTTCAATGACACCTTTATTATCATTCGCAAATGCTACTAATTCTTTCAGGCGTGCTTCAAAGGTATTTACTTGTTCTTCCATGAGAAGGACCTCCAGTATTTTCGTCTTGGGCGAAAAAGTCACCAATTAACATTATAGCACAGAGTAAGGCCGTTGGGAATAAAATCTTTTCAAAAGCATTTTTAAAAATCTGGAAGTATTCGTTCGCTTTGTGATAAAAAATGGTAAAACACTATATATAGTAGTAAATAATGGAATATAGGTCAATATGTTGACTAGAGTATCAGTATGGGGTATAATTTTAATGTCGATATAACATGTCGAACAACAATACGAAAGATAAGCCATTATCTGGTAAGTTACATAAGGATGTATGTGATTAACTACAAACGGAACTGTAATTTTTAGATTTGACAAAAATACCAAAGCGATAAAGGAGATGATGTGTGCCATGTGCCATCATTCTCAAAGAATACAAAAGAGAAAAAACGTATGTTATAAAGTACCTATGAAAAAAATGAAAATTCACTAAACTAGAAACACCAACATGAAGGGGCTGCCACTGAAAAGTGGCAGTCTCTTTTTTGAAAATTAAAAGGAACAAGTAGTGTTGTCTTGATTTGCATTTTATAAGAATACCAAATTTACTTTAAATTGGTATGAAAAAAACAGTTAGTTACGGTAAAATTACCTTGACAACAAAGTCAGATGGAAGTATAATCAACTCTGCGTGCATTAGGTGCATGCGAAAATTTACGCAGATCAGTCTGCATAAGCAACCACGAAATTTCGAATACTTATCAGGAGGTGAAAAATTAATGCCAACATTCAACCAGTTAGTAAGAAAAGGCAGAAAGACATTGGAGAAGAATTCTCAGGCTCCAGCGTTACAAAAAGGATTTAACTCCTTAAGAAAGAAAGCGACAGATGCATCCGCTCCACAGAAGAGAGGTGTGTGTACTGCAGTTAGAACAGCTACACCTAAGAAGCCTAACTCAGCGCTTAGAAAGATTGCCAGAGTTCGTTTAAGTAACGGAATCGAAGTAACAAGCTATATCCCAGGTGAAGGACACAACCTTCAGGAGCATAGTGTTGTTCTGATCAGAGGTGGTAGAGTAAAGGACCTTCCAGGTACAAGATATCATATCGTCAGAGGTACACTTGATACAGCAGGTGTTGCAAAGAGAAGACAGGCTCGTTCCAAATATGGAGCTAAGAGACCTAAAGAAGCAAAGAAATAATTTCTCATTACTAATTTGTTGCAACTAGTTTAGCTTGTATGAAGTAAAACTGTTGTTTCGTAGCGTAAGCTACATTGGAATGCCGGGTTAATTTTTTATTTCGAAGACAAACAACTCCCCAGTGGTTGCGGTATGTTGGATTTGAAAATAGATATTAAACTGAGCATGAACACAGTAATGTGAGTACCGTAGAATTAATGACTGTTATTAAGTCGATATTAAGGAGGGAAGCAACGTGCCACGTAAAGGACATATACAGAAAAGAGATGTATTAGCAGATCCTATTTACAATAATAAGATTGTTACAAAGCTTATCAACAACATTATGCTTGATGGTAAGAAGGGAACTGCACAGAAAATTGTATACGGTGCATTCGAGAAAGTTGCAGAAAAATCCGGTAAAGACGCTATTGAAGTTTTTGAAGAGGCTATGAACAATGTTATGCCTGTTCTTGAAGTAAAAGCTCGTCGTATCGGTGGTGCAACATATCAGGTACCTATCGAAGTTAGACCAGATAGAAGACAAGCACTTGGTCTTCGTTGGTTGACAATGTTCTCTCGTAAGAGAGGCGAGAAGACTATGGTTGATCGTCTTGCAGGAGAGATCTTAGACGCAGCAGCTAACACTGGTTCTGCTGTTAAGAGAAAAGAAGATATGCACAAGATGGCAGAGGCAAACAAAGCGTTCGCACACTATCGTTGGTAAAAAACCAAGGTG
>JAEWHR010000057.1 GCA_023387655.1 Bacillota bacterium | reverse complement strand
ATTTGCTCCTAAATTGCTTCCCTAACAATTTACTCCTTAATTGCTTCTCTAGTTCTATTTGCTCCTAGATTTCTTCCCTCTGTTCTATCTTAGCTTTTTATTTATCCTTACTTTTCTCCGTAACAGTAACCTTACACTCGATGCTTCTTCCCCTGGCTTTTGCTGTGATAACCGCAGTGCCGGGAGACTTTGCAATTACTTTCCCACGAAAAGTTACTTCTGCCACCGAAGGATTGCTGCTCTCATAAGATTCCCATAATAATACACCTTTTACATTCAAACGCTTATATTCATCAACCGTTAAGTTTAAAGAAGTATAATTTAATTTAATAACTCGAACACGACACCGTAATACCTTCCCATCCACCTTAACTTCGATAAAGGCTAATCCTGGCTGATAGGCTGTCACTTTCCCAAGTTTATTCACGAATGCAACTTTAAAATCCGTGGATGAAAAAGACATTCGTTTATTCACCGTCCTTAACCCAAGCCGAAAACTTTCTCCACTTACCATTACTACATCTCTTTCCGTTAAATATACTCCAATCTTAGGCTCATATAATACATACCGGTAATATAATGATGTTCTAGGAAAAATGAATTTATAAAAAATTGAAAATATAACGAATACAATTAACAATTGCATGATAATTGGCCAAGGATTTCCTGAAGTTTTCAAATAGATACTCCTTTATAAAAAAGGCGGAACAATCATTATCATTTGTTCCACCTTTGCTTGTTTACATTATCATATTCGTATTTTACTCAGAGATGACCATTATCTTTCATCTTTCATCATGCTTCTTTTACTCTACGCTCTTTAAAGATTCTATCATATCAATTTTCTTTAACTTAAAGTACATAAATAGGCTGATTATCAAAGTAAAGATCATCGTGATACCAGCACTATAAATAAGACTAATTGGTTTTACTAAACGACCAAACATCACCATATCTACCTCGCATGTGATAATAATGTATCGATGAAGAACAATACCTAGAAACAAACCGATTAGCATCCCTATAAGAGTAAGCAGATTATTTTCCTTCATTACATACGAATTAACCTCATTATCATAGAATCCTAGAACCTTTAAGGAAGCAAGTTCACGTTTTCGTTCATTGATATTAATATTACTTAAATTATATAAAACAATAAATGCTAGCATTCCAGCGCAGATAATTAATACATAGACTATGATATTTAAACTCGATAGCATATCATGAATCCGATTATTAAATGAATTTGTCGATGAAATTGCCATTATCTCTTTGTTATTTACTAAAAGGTCTCGAAATAATCCTTCTTCAAATTCTGATGAACTGCTTTGATTTAATAATAAAATTTGATTATAGGATGGAACCTCCTCAAATAGCGACTGATATAGGTCTGAGGTCATAAATACATAGTGATTCATATAATTTTCAGATATAGCTGTCACAACCACATCTTTTTTATTAAAGTTATCCATCTCAACCGTTATCATATCTCCCACAGATAACTCAAGTAACTTTGCTAGCTTTTCGGTTACAATTACTCCATCCTCATTTAGCTCATACGTTGCTTTCGTTTCACGATCTCGGAATGTATAAAACTCCTTATAATTGCTATCACTCTCAACAACCAATAGAGAAGCAGAACGGTTCAAATCATCATTGGAAAATTTCATTGATTTATCTAACGCAAAAGTAGCATTAAGAATTCTATCATCCTCTAATATTCTTGATAATAACGCCTCTCTTTCATCTTTGGTAATTTTATCTGTTAACGTAATGGAAGCATCTTGATGGAATAACTCTGTATACTGTAATTCTGACATGATACCGATGGAATCTCTAATACCAAAACCGACAATTAATAACGCCATACATCCTGCTATACCAATCGTTGTCATAAAGAAACGTTTTTTATATCGGAATAGATTACGAAGCGTAGACTTCTTTGTGAAATTCAAATGATTCCAAATAAACCCGATTCGTTCTATTAAAATTCGTCTTCCTGCTTTTGGAGCTATCGGTCGCATTAACTGTGCTGGTTCTGCTCTAAAATCCTTCATACATGCCATAAAGGTTGCAAGCATAGTACATAATACAGCGAGAGAACCTGCCACGATTGCGTAATAAGGACGATAAGGTATTGCAATCACTGGTAAAGAGCCATAGATAATCCGATATGCATTTATGACAACATACGGAAATACTTTCTGGCCAATAAGGACACCTATAATACTACCACTTAACGTTGCAAAAAGTGCATACTTGATAAATTTTCCTGCAATTGCCATCTTCCCATAACCAAGCGCCTTTAGTATACCAATTTGGGTACGTTGCTCATCGACCATTCTTGTCATTGTAGTAAGGCATACCAAAGCGGCAACAAAGAAAAATATCGCTGGAAAAACCTTTGATATTGCATCCATACGATCTGCATCCATCTCAAAAGAAACGAAAGATTCTATGGTGTCACGATTTAAAACATACCAAGTAGGAAGCTCAATTTTAGACAGTTCTTCTCTTCCTTCTTTCAGGGTTTCTTCATTTGCTGCAATTTCCTCTTTCGCTTTTGTAAACTGTTCTTTTACTGTTACACTTTGCTCTTCTAATACTAACTGCTGTTTATTTAGTTCTTCCCAAGAAGCCTTTAATTTTGCTTCCTCTGGTGCAAATAGTTTATCTATCTCTTCCTTCGGATAAGTACCGTTTAAAAGAGCTTTCCTATCCTCTAATTCCTTTTTCATCGAAGCAAGCGTAGTTTGTGCTTCTACTAAAGATGCTTTTCCTTTTTCTATCTTAGCATAGGCTTCCTCTTCTGTTAGTCTTAAGTCCTCTTTTGCCTTTGCTAACTCCTGCTCGCCTTTTTCTAATTCTTCTCTAGGCTCTTTGGTCACTTCTTCATAACGAATTTTTCCACGTTCTTCGGATATCGACTCGATTTTATCCTGAATCATTTTCACACGGTCTTCGTATTCGTTACTATAGGAGCTAAGCCCTAAAACATTCTCAACTGTTACATAGACTTCTGTATACACTTCTTGTTTAAAATTATCTTTTGGTAATAGGATAAAACTACTAATTGCTCCATTTCCAATGGTACCATTTCCTCTACTAAATGACATATAACGAGAGTCAGTACAGCTTCCCACGATGGTAAGCTCAGTCTCTACAAAATCATCTTCTAAATTACCTTCTGGTAATAATAAGGAAATGGTATCACCTACTTTATAACCGGTATTCTCTAAGAATAAGGTGTCCACTAAACATTCCTTATTATTCTCTGGTAACCTTCCTTCAATTAATTTTGCTTGATTAATATTATCATTTAACGAATATGTTTTAACTACAATGTCGGAGTCTTCTAAACGGACTAATACCTCTTTCGAATATGCCCCCTCTACCATAGATACACCATCTAAATTGCCTATTGCTTCTACATCATCCTCTGTTAAACCAAGGGTAGATATCACACGTATATCCATTAAATTAGTCGAATCATAATATTCATCGGCTGACTGTAACATATCATCTTTACATGCTCGTAATCCCGCAAAAATAGCGACTCCTAAAGCTACGATTAACAAAATCGATAAAAATCTAGTCCACGTTTTCTTTAGTTCAATTCGAAAATCTTTATGAAGTGCCTTTTTCTTCATAGTACCCCCATTCCTGTACAATTATCTTTCACAACAAATATTTATGTTTGGTGGTAATACCACTCCTAGAAAGAATGGTTCGTTACCACTCAATTGTCTCAACGTCAACTGGATTTTCAATCTTTTTCATCTCCTTCACCTTACCGTTACGAATACTAATAAGGCGGTCTGCCATCGGTGCTATTGCAGTGTTGTGTGTAATTACAATTACTGTCATTCCACGTTTTCTACACATATCCTGTAACAACTTTAAGATGGCTTTTCCTGTATTGTAATCTAATGCACCCGTTGGCTCGTCACATAGTAATAACTTCGGGTTCTTAGCAAGTGCTCTAGCAATTGAGACTCTTTGTTGCTCCCCACCGGATAATTGTGCAGGAAAGTTATTCAATCGATCAGACAAACCAACGTCTGCTAAGACATCCTCTGCTTTTAATGGGTCTTTGCATATTTGAAGAGCAAGTTCTACATTTTCTTTGGCAGTTAAGTTTGGAACTAAATTATAAAATTGAAAAACAAAACCTATATCATTACGGCGATAGGTTGTTAGCTTTTTCTTATTAAATTTACTTATGTTTTGACCATCCACAATGATCTCACCACTAGTCAGGCTATCCATTCCACCTAAAATATTGAGTACTGTCGTTTTCCCAGCGCCACTTGGTCCAACGATAACGACAAACTCTCCCTTTTCAATTTCAAAAGAGATTCCATCCGATGCCTTGATTGTGACATCTCCCATCTGATAAGTTTTTTTCACATCTTTTAATTCAACGTAAGCTGACATATTGATATCTCCTATCTTCTATCCTCTATCTACCTTTAAGTACTTAATATGTTTATTTTAATACCATTAGTTGTTGCAATCCTCTTCATAACATCATCACCTGAATCTGTATATCCTTGTAAAGAAACTGCGGCGTACCTTACAATAAGAGTATCGCCGCAGTTTTCCTTAGAACTTAATTGCTCCGTCTTTCGTAACTATTCCATGAATATGATTTGGAGCCTTCACTTTTTCATCAGAAATCGTATAAGCTTTTAAGAAGCGTTCCTTTGCAGAACTTAACTTCTCTTGGTCATTCGCATATAACGTGGCAATCGGAGTATTCTTAGTAACCTTATCTCCTATCTTGGCATGAATCTTCATACCTACTGTTAAATCGATTTCGCTCTCTTTTGTCTCGCGTCCACCACCAAGAATTAAGGAGGTCATACCGATCTCATCTGTGTGAATATCAGACACATACCCTTCTTTTGTCGCATAAACAGGTTCTATAAAGGAGGCTTTCGGGAATAAACTCGTATCATAAACAGGGCTAGCATCCCCTCCTTGGGCGGTTACAAATTCTGCAAATTTCTTTAGAGCGCTACCATCCTTAATTGTGTTTAGAAGTAATTCTCTTGCTTCTTCTATCGTTGCTACCCTCTTTGCACCTAACAACATATAAGATGCCAGTGTTAAACTTGCATCCAGCAAATCTTCTGGTCCATGACCTGATAATGTATCAATGGCCTCAATCACTTCTAGATTATTTCCAACTGCAATACCCAATGGTTGATTCATATCAGAAATAACAGCATAGGTGGTACGGCCAACACTATTTCCGATATTCACCATAGTTTGTGCTAACTCAAATGATCCTTCCATTGTTTTCATAAAGGCACCGCTACCGGTTTTTACATCTAATACTATAACATCAGCACCTGCTGCTATTTTCTTACTCATAATAGAGCTAGAGATTAGTGAAATATTATCTACCGTCGCTGTAACGTCACGTAACGCATATATTTTTTTATCTGCTGGTGCTAGGTTTGCTGTCTGACCAATGATTGATAATTTCATACGGTTTACATTTTCAAAAAACTGTTCCTCTGAAAGGGAAGTTGAAAACCCTTGAAAGCTCTCTAATTTATCGATGGTACCACCCGTATGTCCTAACCCTCTTCCAGACATCTTAGCTACTGGAACTGATAACGCAGCAACCATCGGACCTATTACAAGTGAGGTCTTGTCTCCAACTCCGCCTGTACTATGCTTATCAACTTTAATTCCTTCTATCGCGGATAAATCAAGCATATCACCACTATGTGCCATTGCCATCGTTAAAGCTGCTGTTTCTTCATCATTCATTTCTTTTAAGCAAACAGCCATTAAAAAAGCTGACATTTGGTAATCAGGAATTGTGCCATTGGTATAACCAGAAATAATATATTCAATTTCCTGTTTCGTTAATACCTCTCCATTTTTTTTCTTATTGATTAAGTCATACATTCTCATCATTCATACCTACCTTTCCAAGTAAGCTGTCCTTGTAGGCTTAGCTATTATTGTATTATGATATATTTCACGACTCTCTAATCGAATACCTTAAAGATTCTAATTTATAATTCACGTTACAAATATATGTTGGTCTTAGTTATTATCAGTATAACCAATTACTTTTACTTACTCAATAGCAAACTATCAATTTAATAATAAGCTAAGAATTCTCATAATACTTTATTAACTATTATAAAATATTTATAAATATAAAATCTAAGCCAAGCCTTGGATCGCTTATTATAATATCAGACCTAAGATAGCTTATTTATAATATCATTGACGGAAAGCTAAAAAAGAATTAGAATAGTAACACGTTAATACATTAATTTGTATTGTGTGACTGTATAGAAAGGCAAGGTACAAAACATGAGTTTTAATTATGTAAGAAAAGTTATGACCCCGGAAGAGCTAAAGGGCGCATTTCCAATGTCGGAGTACGCAACAAGAATAAAGAAGGAACGCGATTCACAAATCAAAGATGTCTTTACCGGAGCTTCTGATAAGTTCCTTGTCATTATTGGACCGTGTTCCGCCGATAATGAGGATGCCGTACTTGACTATCTTTATCGCTTAACCAAATTAGCAGATAAAGTTTCTGATAAGGTTATTATCATTCCAAGAATTTATACGAATAAACCACGTACTACAGGAGAAGGCTATAAGGGCATCAGCCATCAGCCAAATCCAGAAGAAGAACCAAATCTTCAAGAAGGTTTGATTGCAATGCGTAAAATGCATCTTCGTGCAATCAATGAAACCGGGTTAACTGCAGCAGATGAGATGCTGTATTCCGAAAATTGGCCATATGTAGATGATATGTTATCCTATGTTGCGGTTGGAGCACGCTCCGTTGAAGATCAACAACACCGTTTAACAATCAGTGGAATGGACGTTCCTGCTGGAATGAAAAATCCTACCTCTGGTGATTTATCCGTTATGTTAAACTCCTGTATCGCAGCACAAGCCTCCCACACTTTCCTATATCGTACTTGGGAAGTTCAAACAGATGGTAATCCATTAGCACATACGATTCTTCGTGGTGCAGTAAACAAACATGGTCAATGCATTCCAAATTATCATTATGAAGACTTAAATCGTTTACTCATGATGTATAACGAATTACCAAATCTCTTGAATCAAGCGACCATCGTAGATGCGAACCATGCAAATTCAAGTAAACAATATTACGAGCAACCTAGAATTGTGAAAGAAGTGCTTCATTCCCGTAAGGTAAATGAGCAAATAGCAAAGTTAGTAAAAGGTGTTATGGTAGAAAGCTACATAGAAGAGGGCAACCAAAAAGTTGGGGAGCACATCTACGGCAAATCCATTACTGATGCTTGTATTGGTTGGGATACTACCGAAAAACTTATCTATACCATTGCAGATAACATATAAAAACAAAAGTACAATGATCAAAATATGTATAAAGACTAATAATTTATGTTATCAGTTTTGAGATATCCTATATGGAATCATGCCTCAAAATCTGTATTATAACATAAGATAGAACCTTAAAAGGGAACAACTAAGATGATTTATCCTAACGCTAATACTTTAAACTATAGGATATCTTAGATGTTCCCTTTTCAATCACAAATTTTCTATAGTTGTTTCGCTATTGATAAATAATATTTACAATAAATCATGCACGTGGATGAGTTTTTTGATATGTTCCAAAGGTTTCACCAATTCGTTGCTTCGTATAATTCTGGGTTGCAGTTATATTACTATGTCCCATTAATTCCTTCATACTGTTTATATCTGCACCGTTTTCTATCATATGAATTGCAAAAGAATTTCGAATCATCTGTGGTGTTAAATCTTCTTCTAATCCTATTTGCTTTCCATAATGCTTTATGATTTTCCAAACCCCTTGTCTTGTCATAGGCTCCCCTTGTCTACCAAGAAACAAGTAAGGACTTTCGTTATTATCCAGTTTTTCTGACTCTAAATAAATTTCTAAAGAAGCTTTTGCGGCTTGTCCAAATGGTACTACCCTGTTTTTCTTTACCTCACGAACTGTTATGCAGCCAAATTTTAAATTGATATCTTCTTTTTTTAGTCCACCGATCTCTGATACCTTCATACCGGTTGCATACATTAACTCAAGCATTGCCTTATCCCTGATACCACGTTTGGTTTTACAATCAGGTGCGGATAACAACATAAGAATTTGTTCTTTGGTTAGATATCTCGGTGGTGCTACTTCTACCTTAGGTGGCCTTATTCTTTCGGTAGGATCACCAATTATTTTTCCTTGTTTCATTAGATAAAACAAAAAGCTTCTTATTGAAACAAGACTGCGATTCACAGTAGCCTTTGATTTTCCCTCTTTTTCTTGTTGCAGTAAATAAGAGTTTATCAAAGTTTCTGTTATTTTCTTTGGCTCATTCACGCCATTTTCTTGTAAGAAAAAACACCATCTTTTTAAATCTGTACGATAGGCACTTAAGGTGTTATTTGTAGCATTTTTTATATTCTTTTGATATATTAAAAAATCTTCAATCTCTTTTTCCACCATTTCCTCCAAAGCACACTTCACTTGTGATAATAATACATCTTATTCTAACAACATGTTGTTTAAAGTCCAATCTCTAAAAGTACTTGTACTGAAATTACTAATTCGTATAGACCGTAACATAGAGTTAACATAATATACATTAAAATAACTCTAACGTCTTTTTCACAAGATAACTTCCAACAAAAGCCTCCAAACAAGTTCCAATTAAAATACATCCTATAAGTATTATAATTAACTTTATGTATTTTTTCAATAATAGTACATTTGTAAGTCCACTTGTAGTGCCATGGTTAGCCTCCATATAAAGAGCAAAGCAGTTTTTTATACTGATTAAAACAACTGGTACAAATACTAATTCTTGAGGAAATAGGTAAACGAGGTATAGTAAACCACCCTTCATTCCATAGTGCATCCATAGAGTCATCATTAGATACCCCACCTGAAATCCCCTACTTAAAAGATACCACCCCATATAAGGAAGTCCTAAAAATGTTAGGCTCAAAACCCAAAAGAGAAAAAAAGGCTTTAATTTCGCTGTGAAAATATAGCGAAAGAAATCCCCATAATCAATTTCCATTGATTTGATCGTACTAAAATACCTACTATTTAGGCTGTCCACACTATTTAGTAATAGCCCTGAGCTCACTTTAGAGAAAATACATCCAAAGATAACACTTGCAAAAAAGAGAACCATGGCTATTGTCAACGGTTCTCTTTTCCTTAATCTTAAACTCCATCGTTTCATGCTGACCTCCAAGACATAGATTTCAAGTTCTCAATAAAAACTATATGCTTGGACTTTTAGAAACAGACTATAAATTTTTCTTTGCTTTGTAAGCTAGGATTGCTGATATCGTTTTCGCATCTTGAATGGTACCATTTAATATCATAGCAACCAATTCTTCTAACGTGTACGCTTCCACTTCTACATATTCATCTTCATCAAGATGTTGCTTCGATGGTGTTAAATCCTCCGTATAATAGATGCTGATCAACTCATTGCAAAATGCAACTGTAGTATATAAATCAATTAAATGCTCTGCTTTCTCAGTTCGATATCCCGTCTCCTCCTCAAGCTCTCTCATCGCAGCTAATTTACGATCTTCTCCACGATTTAAACCACCTGCAGGTATTTCTAACGTATAACGCTCAGGAGCATTACGGTATTGGCGAACCATAATAATTTTACCATCTGAGTTAACCGGAACAATAGCAGAAGCCCCTTTATGATCAATATAATCCCACTCTGCTTCTCTTCCGTCTGGTAATTTCATAGTATCGGTATAAACATCAACAATTCTTCCTTTGTGCTCTAATCTACGATTTATTCTTTGATAGTCCATAGAAGCCTCCATTTTTACGCATGCTATTTCTGCTCTTAAGTTAGTACTTCGTTTATCATAACACCAAATAGTCGATTCAACGCATGCATTTCTTTATACCAATGTACGAATAAAGGATTCTATTCTATCTAACCCCTTTTCTATTGTCTCAATGGAGATTGCATAAGACAAACGAATATGGTCATCAAATCCAAAATCTGCACAAGGTATTACCGCTACATTATAATCCTCTATTAAGATAGATGCAAGACTTGCCACCGTTTTTATCTTTTCTCCTTTGTAAGTTAATTCTAAAACATCACTTACATCGATAAACAGATAAAACGCTCCCTGTGGTAAATCCGCGTGAAGATAAGGCATTTTATGAATTCTCTCATACATATAGATACGGCGTCGATCAAATTCTCTACGCATTTTTTCTATTGTATCTTGTGGTCCAGCGATTGCTTCTAAAGCTGCTTTTTGTGCAATGGAATTTGGATTTGAAGTTTGGTGGGACTGAATACTACTCATAAGCTTAGCAATCTCTTTGCTTGAACCTGTATAACCAATTCTCCATCCAGTCATTGCGTAACTTTTTGCTACACCACTGCAAGTTATCGTTCTTTGATAAATATCGTCGCCCAAACTTGCGATACTGACAAATTCATGATCACCATATACAAGGTTTTCATACATCTCGTCTGCAATCACGTAGATATCCTTTTCCACAACTACCTTTGCTATTTCTACTAATTCCTCTTTTGTATAAATCATACCGGTCGGATTGCTTGGTGTGTTTAGAACTAGTGCTTTTGTCTTCTTAGTACAGGCAGCTTCAATTTGTTTCGCAGTAACTTTATACCCCTGATTTCTTCCTCCTCTAATGAATACTGGAACCCCATCACTAAGGCGAACAATCTCTGGATAACTGAGCCAATAAGGTGCAGGGATGATAACCTCATCGCCTGGATTAAGAATTGCTTCAAAAATATTCGTAAGTGAGTGCTTTCCTCCATTACTAACTACTATTTGTGATGGTTCATATGAAATATGATTAAACTGCATGAATTTATCACATATTGCCTTTTTAAGTTCTGGTATTCCTGATGCATCTGTATATTTCGTAAAGCCATCCTTAATGGCTTTGATTGCTGCTTCGTTTATATTATCTGGTGTGTTAAAATCAGGCTCTCCTGCACCAAATCCTACCACATCAATTCCTTTCGCCTTTAATTCTTTTGCCTTTGCTGTAATTGCTAGTGTAGAGGACGGTTTCACTGCTTGCGCTTTTCTTGATAATGTTAATGACATAGATTTCTCTCCTACAAATCGCGATTTTCGTTATACTATGTAATATTGCTTTATTGTATACACGAATTATTTTATACATTATAATGTAGAATTTTCCTGTTTTCAAGTATTTTATCACTTCAAAATACATTTTATCATTTCAAAATACATTTTATCTTCTAAAATATAGTAACGTAATAATATAGCTTTGTGGATTGGTATCAGTTTTTAATAATTTCAGCTTATTCGACACTATAATACACATTGTGACATCATCTTACATAAGATAATTATGGAAGTTATTTATTTCCAAATATATCATATTAGGAGTGAGTCTATGGGTAGTTACAATAATGAGAAATTCAACTATCACCAAAAAAAACAGACACATGTTCATGAAGTACAAGGTAGCGTACAAATAGCTGAGCCAGAGGATGATCCGCATAATCATCGATTTGCAACTGTTTCTGGGCAAGTTATCAAAGTTGGTAAAGATCACTATCACATTGTAAAATTTAAAACCGATTTCTACGAAAATCATTTTCATGAATTTTGCGGCAGAACATCTGGAGCAATTAAAGTAGGGGATCGGCATGTTCATTTTCTAGAATCTGTAACAACAGTGAATGATTGTCATAAGCATAAGTTCAGACTTGGTACCTTTATTAATAATCCAATTGGCGAGGAATGCAAGAATCATGATTATAAATAAAACACTATGTCAAAATGAGCGCAATAAACCCGTTAGGGTAATCCCTGAGCGGGCAAAAGAATACAGAATTTGCTGGTAAATCAAAGCTAGTACTACTACTTATAAATAATCATACACCAAAACTTGACACAGAGCCGTTAAATTTTAGAGTATGTTAAATACAAATAAAATAAGACCAAAATAGAAATAGTTACACTATAACTAAGTTAGTCTTATTCTACGCTTATGCTAAGATATACGACGCAAATAAAACAGCCGATATATGAGAGTAGCTATCGCAGTTCGCACATACCGGCTGTTTTATTTATAAATTTAAGCAATATTCATTGCTTATAAATAATTATATACTGTATCCAAATTTAATATGCATAGAATGTGAGTAGCTATCGCAGTTCACCTTCTAGTTCTATGATAAGAGTAGCTATCGCAGTTCTTATCCTTGATAAAGATTATAGATTAATAATACATCTTTGTCAATACCCTTTATGGAATTATTTTCATTCCAAATCTATCTTTTTTATAACATCCGCCATCATATATACATTTTTGAATGTTGTTTAATAATGAAGGAGTCCTTTGCTTTAAAGAATATGCACTCTTTTTTAAAACATTTGGTATAAAATCAGCTATTTGAAGTCCTATATTATCGTCTTGTTTAATAGGAAAACTAATTGTCGTTAAATGTGTTTGTAATGCATTTTTATTTAAAAACAATGTTCCGTTTGATAATAAATTAAAATAATGGTTCTGTAACTTATTATCTTCAAAATGATTTCTTGACTCTAAAAAAATAGCACCTTTCCCATCATTTTTCTCTAAAAAGTAAACATAATTTTCTAATAATATTTGTAAGCTAATGAAATATTCATCATTTAAAAACTGACTTTGATAAATACTTTTACACTTATTTGGTGTTATTACTGAACTTATCACAGTTATTTCAAATGTGTCAAAAAGATGCTTCATCATGTCCCAAAATAATTCCCTTTTTTCTTTTATTCTCATGTTCGTATAAGGGGTACGAGCATCTCTTAATTCTACTTCATGTAATATTATACTAGTAGAACCGAATATCTCTGATTTTATTTTTCTAACATATGGTATGACATCATTTATATAGTGTTCCTTTTCAATAATACATCCACCCATACAAAAATGCTCTATTTTATCATTAGGCTTACTTTCATCTAGAAAAAGGTAATAGTCTCTCATATGAATCTCCCTGTATGTATAATATACCATTATATGACATACTCCTACATTTGGAAAGGGGAACGTTTGTTTATGAGGTGAGAGAGGTTAGTGTATTTGCACGACTGTATTATCTTTTCTGCAATGATAATATGTATTGTTGATTTTTCTACCATTAATGCAAGTGCGACATGTTTTTCTAGATCTTATGGCAGCACAATCTTTACACTAATTGTAATTTCTGATTCATCGTCATGTGCTATTCTGATAACCTCATTATCAAAATACATATTCATAAGCTGTCTCATACCAGTTACCCACTCCAAATATGTATATTCATCATCTGTTCGTTTACTCATTTAGTACTCCTATCTCATTTAAACCTTGGCCAGTTGCCATGCCTAACTTATTCCACTTTATTTTATCAATGTATAATTCTTTTTTAAATCTTTTATGGTTGATTGCTTCTATATATTGAATAGATTCATGATTCCAATAACCATCATCAGGTGTTTCCTGACTATCTCTTAGTTCTACTGATTGCATGATTTTAAAAATATAAGTATCTTCACCATATCTCAAAGCTAATATGTCATCGTTTCTTAAGTCGCTCAAATTTAAAGTTTTAACAGATAAATAAATATCAATTTCATCATTTATTGCATTTTCTAGTTTATAGACATCTTTATTTAATACTCTTCCTTTAATATTCATATAGTATCTCCATTTACCTAACTTTCAACTTTTGCTAATATAATTTACTGCTATTTAAATAAATCTCAAATTTCAACGACTTTATTCTTCTAGTGTCATATTCCAATATAACTAATATTCTTAAAAATGTACCCATCATTAATAAATCAAATCTTTTGTGGGGTCAAATTAAAGTCCTCATTTAGCTCATCAAATACCATTCTGTATACTGGCACTTGCAATTTTTGCGCAATTTTAACAATTCTATCTATATATGTTGGTAAACAATTCATACCTATATATATTTCCTTTGGCATGGCTAATACATAAGGCATTCCTTGCGCAGTTGTCCCAGTCGTACATCTAAATTCGTTTTCATAGTTCCACGAACTATGCTTTATATTACAGAAAAAAGAAGTTAAAAATACTAGAGACAAATCATCAAGTAATATTTCCTTTTTCCCCTCTTTCGATTGAACTTCAAGTTCATAAATCATTTTTTCCACTTGCTGCATCATTAAAGTAGTAACATCAATCCGTTGATTTGTATATTGGACAGGGAATGTGCAAGCTGATAGTTGTTTATTGATTTTCATATCATATGAAACACAATATCCTGTGTGATTATTTGCGTAATGTGCCCACATCGGCATAGAACTAACACCATTTGATGTTAGAGCTGATATTTTGCTATAAGAAGAAAAATCGTCTATTAACTTTCCGTCGTGCCTAGCCAATCGCTCATATTTTTTTAACTCCTCCGATCTATAAAAATACCCCTTATTATCAAACGGGTCATTCAAATACCTTGAATCAGACATGAATATCTTTTTTCGCAGTAACGTTTCAAGTTTTTGTTCATTCAAAGAAATATTATCAGTTAATGAATAATATTTAAATAAAATATTTGGTATGTATAATCTCGTAACTTGATAAATTGTTTGAAAAACTTCAGTTTTGTTAGTTGATGAATTGATTAAAAACATCGCCTTAAAATAATCCATTGGACTTTCTTTACGCCACTTTTCAATATTAAAGTTTCTTTCATCAACCGGCTCTTCTGGAATCTTATAATTAATATCCTCTATTTTCATTACTACCCTCACTTCAAATTTAAGTAGTTATCAAATGTTCTATAATATTATCTATTCTTACAAACGAATAGATATAACTAATACGTAGAAAACAAAACTATTACTTTATACTAACCATTCTCCAGTGTCCAAATTAAGAAACTTAGATAACGTAATATCCGAATGAAAATTAGCACCATATTGTCCGGCTAATGTCTGATTATCTAGTTTGAATGATATATTATATAGCCGTCCTCTTTTGATTTTACTTATAAGATTATTTTCTAAAAAATATGTTAAAACACGTTTGTGCCCGTCAATATCGTCGCTATGAAGATAAAAGCAAGCAACTCCTGATTCAGCATCATTATGCTTTGCTTCACTAACGATGTTCTTTTCAACAGCGATTTTGCATAAGTTAATTCTCTCTTATCCATATCTTTTTTATTATTGTTTTGATTTTTTCTCCGCTATATGGATTACTGTCCATTTTTTCGTAGTTTTTATAAACATCTTCCCAATACCATATATAGTACGTTTCTAGTATCTAACAAGCATTTTCCAGCACAGTCCTTAACCTAATATTTAAGCTATTTAATAAGATTTCTACTTCGCATAAATCGAAATTCACAATATCTTTCCCAATGTCATTCTCTACGGATTCGACAAGTTCAAATAAATTTGATGCAGATTCTGTAAATTGATTAGAAAATTCTATGTTGGCAAATTCTAAAAAATTCATTTTTATGTTTTGATTATACATTTTCACCCCCTAAAATACTTGTGATATATCGTGTATCCCATCAAATGTTCATTTGCTTCTACCTACTTTACTATTTAAACAAATCGCTGTAGGATATTTTTATTCCTTTTATAACGTTATCCTCAACTGACCATGCCCACAGGTCACTGACTCCGCAATTCGTATATCTTAAGGCTGCATTTGTATCTGTTGTTTCGGTATTACTATATTTTTTACATCCAAAAAGCCCCATAACGTCACTCTTTTTATCAAAACTTATATTACAATCATCAATGCTTATTCTTTGAAGTAAATCATTATTAAAACTAAATTCCCAATACTCTCCATTGCTTTTAGTATAGGATAGCGTTCTAATGGCATAAGTTAACCCATCACTGAATCTTTCATATTTCCACTCATCTATAGATTCCGGCTCCCCATATAAGGCAATAATATCATCTTCTGTCTTATCAGATAACGACGGAGCATCTAGATATATATCGATAGATGTTCCTTCATCTTTGTTAGTGCTTGAATTAGTTAGTACTCCAGAATTGCAACCCACAAATAATAAACTCAATAAAACTGTGACAGAACATAATTTAATTAATCGGTTTTTCATAACAATCTCCTTATTATATGTTTTTTAATAAAATAATCATTCTATACCATGAATAATTCTCTTCACTTTTGTTTGATAAAGTCTTTTTCTATCAAAACTATAAAATACTCCACCATTATCTAATTTCAATTCATAACAAATCAATATATCTATTATAACATTCCTTATATTGGTAGTAAAGCTTGTTATTATATACTAAAATAAGCGCATATACAGATAAGATAATCATCTGCTTACACGCTTATTTTAATACATAAGAACCCTGTTTTTTTACACCAATCAGAATTATTTTTGACACCATCAATTACATCAATATCACACCAAGATACACCAAATTATACTAAGTTATAAGAACTTTAATAAAAAAATAAGGTCATGAAGGTATTATAAATACAGTATTTACAACACCTTTCACAACCTCATAATTATTACATCTTTATTTAGCGTAATCTGTAACCCTTGACTCACGAATTACATTAACTTTGATCATGCCCGGATATTCTAATTCGGACTCAATCTTCTTTGATAAGTCTCGAGCGAGTAATACCATATCGTCATCGGTAACCTGATCAGGCACCACCATAACGCGTACTTCTCGTCCTGCTTGAATTGCAAAGGACTTATCGACCCCTTTAAAGCCGTTGGTAATATCTTCTAACTGTTTCAAACGGTTAGTATATGTTTCCAATGTCTCTCTACGAGCACCAGGTCTAGCAGCTGAAATTGTATCAGCAGCTTGAACGATACAGGCAATTAAGGACTGGAATTCCACATCGCCATGATGTGCTTCCACCGCATTAATTACAATTGGAGATTCTTTATATTTTCTACATAAATCAACACCAATCTGAACATGCGTTCCTTCCATTTCATGATCCACTGATTTACCAATATCGTGCAATAAACCTGCACGCTTTGCTATACGTACATCAACACCGATTTCTCCAGCTAATAAGCCAGATAAAATAGCCACTTCGATGGAATGCTTCAATGCATTCTGTCCATAGCTTGTTCTAAATTTCATCTTACCTAATAATCTAACAAGTTCCGGATGAATGCCATGAACACCAACCTCTAAAGTTGCTGCTTCTCCTTCTTCACGAATCATCGTTTCCACTTCTTTTTGAGCTTTTTCTACCATCTCTTCAATTCTAGCTGGATGAATTCGTCCATCTACAATTAACTTCTCAAGAGCTATTCTTGCAACCTCTCTACGAATTGGATCAAAGCCAGAAAGAATGACTGCTTCCGGAGTATCGTCAATGATTAAATCGACACCAGTTAAGGTTTCTAAAGTACGAATATTACGTCCTTCTCTACCAATGATTCTACCCTTCATCTCATCATTTGGAAGCTGTACAACAGATATCGTTGTCTCAGCTACATGGTCTGCAGCGCACTTCTGAATTGCAGTAACAACATAATCCTTTGCCTTTTTATCAGCTTCTTCTTTTGCCCTGCTTTCTAATTCTTTAATTAGTACCGCAGTTTCATGTTTTACTTCATCTTCGACAGTTTTAATAAGATATTCCTTTGCTTGTTCGGAGGTCAGACCGGAAATCTTCTCTAACTCTGCAACTTGTTTCTGGTGGGATTCTTCCACCTCAACACGGAGTCTATCAAGTTCTTGCTCCTTCGTTACGAGTTTTGCTTCCTTCTTTTCCAGTGCTTCCGTTTTTCTGTCAAGTGTTTCTTCCTTTGTTAACACACGTTTTTCATAACGCTGTAACTCGGCTCTACGTTCCTTCGTCTCTCTCTCAAGCTCATTCTTAGTCTTTAATGACTCTTCCTTCGCTTCGAGTAAGGCCTCTCTTTTCTTAGTTTCCGCCGTTTTTAAAGCTTCATCTATGATTTCTCTTGCTTTTTCCTCTGCACTACCAATTTTACCTTCTACTACTTTTTTGTAGTAGTTAATGGCAGATTTCCAAGCAATCGGAGCGACTATGACCGCAGTAATCACACAAGCAATTACTATTTGAACTACTGGCACAGGAGCACCTCCTTTATTTAATTTTCATTGTACATGTATACAACAAATAAATTTTATACTGTTTTTATATTTATGTCAAGTACGCATTGGAAAATTTTATGCATTTTGTTGAATATTTTCGCAATATGTTGAAATTGTTCATATATAAAGCACATTATCTAAATTTGAATAAATTAAGACATTTCTTAGGCCTTCATCAATTCTCCCATATAATAAAATCCTTTACACTCCACTAATTTCACGCTAACAATATTTCCAATTAAATCCTTTTCGCCTTTAAAATGCACGAGCATATTGTTGCTAAGTCTTCCAGTCATTAAGCTATTGTCTTGCTCATTAACTTCCTCAACAAGAATTTCCGCAATCTTGCCTTCATCCTCTTTCGCAAGCTTAGAAGATGTTTCCCCAATCGTTGCTAATAGACGCTGGAAGCGTTCTTTTGCTACTTCTTCTGGAATCTGGTTTTCCATAGTTGCAGCTGGAGTTCCACTACGCTTACTATAGATAAAGGTATATGCACTATCATAACCGACTTTACGTACGACATCTAAAGTATCTTCAAAATCTTCTTCGGTTTCTCCAGGGAATCCTACAATAATATCCGTTGTTAAAGAGATGTTTGGCATCGCTTTTTTGATACGGTCTACTAAGTTAAGATAATCCTCTTTTGTATACTTACGATTCATCTTCTTTAAGAGCTCAGTACTTCCTGATTGTACTGGCAAATGAAGATGATTACATATTTTTTTACTGTTTTTCATAACTTCAATAACATCATCTGACAAATCCTTTGGATGTGGAGTCATAAAACGTATACGTTTAAGCCCCTCTACCTGCTCTACCATCTGAAGTAACTGTGCAAAGGATACTGGCTCATCAAGAGTCTTTCCATAGGAATTAACATTCTGACCTAGTAGCATAACCTCAACTACACCCTTTGATACAAGTTGTTTGATCTCTTTGATGATGTCTTCCGGATTTCTACTACGCTCTCTACCACGCACATAAGGAACGATGCAATAGCTACAGAAATTATTGCACCCATACATAATATTGACACCTGCTTTGAACTTATACTTTTGTTCGCTAGGAAGTTCTTCGACAATCTTATCAGTTTCCTTCCAAATGTCGATTACCATCTTTTTTGTTGTGTGTCTATCATATATAAGTTCCGCTAACTTAAAAATATTATGAGTACCAAACACGATATCAACAAAACGATAGCTCTTCTTTATTTTCTCTACTACATGGGATTCCTGCATCATACAGCCACAAAGAGCTATTCTCATGTGTGGGTTCTTTTTCTTTAAGTTTCCAAGAAAACCAATACGACCATAAACTCTAGTATTCGCATTTTCACGTACTGTACAAGTATTATATACTACAAAATCAGCTTCTTCCGAATCTGTTTCCACATATCCAATGGTTTCTAAGATACCAGCAAGCTTTTCTGAGTCCTTAGCATTCATTTGGCACCCAAATGTTTGCACATTAAAAGTAAGCGGACGTCCTAGTTCGTCTGCTGCCTTCTTAACCTCTGCTTTACATAATGCCATGTAATAATATTGACGATCTGGTTCTTTCTCAGGAACTAATCCAGATAAATCTATCAAATCTATATTATTCTTTAAGTTCTCTAATTCACTCATTATTATCCTCCATACTACTATGTCTTTTGCTCATTACAAAATTGTGCTAAGAATCATATAGCACAACATAAAGTTTCCAATAATTAAATAATAGTTAAAAATCTTTCTTCCATACTCGTTATGTTCTATTCGCATGTACCATAGTATTTTACGGGAAATGCAACTGGTTTGCAAGTGGAAATACAAAACAAAGTCAACCTATAAAATTATGCTATAAAAAATTAGCTGAAATAAAAAAACATAAAGTTATGGCATACAAAATTAGACATAAAAAAACTGAATATTCCTTTCGCAAGCACTTAAGCTACTAGGAATATCCAGTTTCTTTTCACAATAACTTAGTATAACTTAATTCACAATATTCCTTTTCTTATGGTCTTATTTGCCCGTTACCAAATACAACATACTTTGTAGAGGTTAAGGCCTCTAACCCCATAGGTCCTCTGGCATGAAGCTTCTGAGTACTAATTCCTATTTCAGCTCCAAGTCCAAAGACCTCTCCATCGGTAAATCTAGTTGAGGCGTTTACATATACTGCAGCTGCATCAACTTCATCTAAAAATCTCATCGCGTTATTGTAATCGGACGTAATAATACTTTCAGAATGACCTGTATTATAATGGTTAATATGAGCAATCGCTTCCTCAATTCCCTTTACAACTTTAACAGAAATCAATCGGTCTAAATACTCTGTAGCAAAGTCTTCATCTGTCGCTATCTCCATCTGAGAACAAATAGCCCTAGCCCGCTCATCTGCACGAAATACAATCTGTTTGTCTGTAAGTCTTTGATAAATCAGCGGTAAAAACTCTTCTAGAACTTTCTCATGAATGACGAGAGATTCGCAAGTATTACAAACACCCAAACGCTGTGTCTTAGCATTATCTATAATATCTAATGCCATAGCAAAATCTGCTGATTCATCTACATAGATGTGGCAATTACCGGTTCCTGTCTCAATTACTGGAATAGTACTATTTTCAATAACCGTTTTAATTAAACCTGCTCCGCCTCTAGGAATTAGTACATCTATGTACTCTGTTAATTTCATTAGCTTTGTTGCAGTTTCTCTGCTAGTGTCCTCAAGTAACTGTACAGCATTTTCATTAATACCTGTTTCCTTAAGAGCTTCTCTCAGTACTTTTACAATACAAAGGTTAGAATGAATTGCATCACTTCCCCCTCTTAAAATCACAGAATTTCCTGCTTTAAAGCAAAGACCAAATGCATCAGAAGTTACATTAGGTCTTGATTCATAGATGATTCCAATAACTCCTATAGGCACGCGGCGTTTTAGTATCTGAAGGCCATTTGGACGAATTTCGGAAGAGAGAACTTCTCCTATCGGATCTTTTAATGAAGCAATTTGACGTAATCCACCTGCCATTTGTTCTAAACGATTTGAAGTCAAACGTAAGCGATCAATCAAAGAATCTTTCATCCCATTCTTTTCTGCATTTTCAATGTCAAGCTGGTTTGCGATTAAAATTTCCTTCTGACGTGTAATCAAAGCCTTAGCGCAAGCTAGTAATCCATCGTTTTTCTTTATTTGACCGAGGTGACTTAGCTCACTTGCTGCTACCTTAGCCTTAGCACCAATTACCAATAAATCCTCCATACTGTACCTCCTTTTATTCTATATTTACATAAGTCATCTCAATATTTCATAACTTATTTACCTTTTACATTCAATAATCCTGTTTTCTGTAACAATTTTATGCACTGGTACATCATATTGTTCCGCTTGTAACACTTCTTCCATCTGAAAATCAAAAGCTAAAGCAATTCGACTAAGATTCTTGTTCGGGTGTTCTATGAAATATCTATCATAATATCCACCGCCATAACCGATTCGATTACCCATCTGATCGAATGCTAAACCAGGAACTATCATTATTTGATTACGTTCCTTCTCCATTTGGCCCAAAATATTAGGTTCTGGCTCTAAAATACCTAAAGTTCCTGGTGTGAGTTCATTTAATTTCGTTATCTGGTAAAATTCCATGCTCTTTTTATCTAAAACTTTAGGTACATATACTCGCTTTCCAGAAAGGAAAGCATTCGTAATTAGCCAGGTGGTATCCACTTCATTTCCAATGGATACATAGGTAAATAAATCATCTGCTATCAAATATTCGGGAAGCCCTAATAATACATCTAAGATCGCCGAACACTTTACTTTAAACTCTTCCTTTGCCATTTGATCTCTTTTGGCTTTATTCTGTTTTCTTAGCGTGTATTTATCCATGATTTTTAATGTTTATCCTTCTTCGCTAAATCTGTTACTGACCCATCTGGATTTAATAATGATATATTATTAAGGGTTCCACGCATGTTTTGACGAATCGCAGCGATATATTCTTGACGAAGTTTTTGTTGTTCTGCTTTTTCTTCTTCCGTCAGTCCTTCCCCTTGTGATTTGTGATATAACTCATTAATTCTAGCTATTTTTAATTCATCCATTCGAATTCTTACTCCTGTTTCTTTTCCTTAATTATAACTGATTTATTTTTATCTGTGATACAACTATTTAGTTTATTAAACTTTTTACTAAATACTATTATTATTTTTTTGCTAATTCTATTACTCACTTTTGCTAATTCTAATGCAAAACTTTTTACGAATTCTATTATAATACTTTTTATGAATTCTATTGCAAAATCTTTACGATTTCTATTGCAAAACTCTCTATGAATTCTTTTGCAATTTGTAATCTATTGCAATTTATCTATATTAATCTTACTCATTCACAGGATATTGATTTGTCGAAAGATAATCTATCATATGAAAATCTTGATTTTTATGTGCCTTAAATAAGGTACCTACTTTCTTACCTTCCAGAATATGACGAATTACACTTAAGTCCTCGCCATTTGCGACAACCATATCTGCACCAGCATCCGTTGCAATCCTTGCTGCTGAAATCTTAGTACTCATACCGCCAGTTCCAACATTAGAACCAGCACCCTTTCCCATCTTTAAGATATTCTCATCGATTATATCAACAGTATCGATAAAGGTCGCATCTGGATTACTTCTTGGATCATCACTGTAAAGTCCATCGATATCAGATAGCAAAATCAATAAATCAGCGTCAACTAACGCAGCAACGATGGCTGACAATGTATCATTATCACCAAATTCCAATTCATCCGTCGTAACTGTATCATTTTCATTAACAATTGGTACTATTCCAAGTTTTAATAACTCATGAAAGGTACGCTGTGCATTTTCACGGCTAATATCGTTAATCATGGTATACTTCGTCATCAGTATTTGCGCTGTAAGCTGATGATATTCTGCAAACAGTTTTTGGTACACCATCATTAGTCGTGCTTGACCAACCGCTGCGCATGCTTGCTTAAGGGCTAATTCCTTGGGTTTTTCCATCAAGCCAATGGATTTTCTGCCTACAGCAATTGCACCAGAGGATACAAGAATTACTTCTTTTCCTTGATTCGTTAGGTCCGTTAGAATGCGAACCAGTTTTTCCATCTTCGATAAATTAAGGTTACCAGTTCCCTGATGGGTTAAGGAAGAAGAACCTATTTTAATTACAATTCTCTGCTTGTGCGTTAGCATCTCTCTCATGTTAAACTTATCCCCTTTCTGACAGGAAACCGTTAAGTTCCTATGCAAGTGTGAATAATATTTTTCACACTTTGTTCCATAACGGGCACACTCTTTGTACCTGCAATGTTTTAGCCAAAACAATAGAAAAACAAAGGTAATAGTTATAATCGTTCATAAAACCTAAGGACGAAACTTTGTTGCCAAAGCCTCGTATACTTTGATTCCATCTACTGCCGCCGAAACAATTCCGCCTGCATATCCAGCTCCCTCTCCACATGGATAGATTCCTTTTCTATTGCTTTCTAAAGTCTCATCGCGCATAATTCGAAGCGGGGAAGATGTCCTCATCTCCACTCCTGACAGTATCGCATCTTCATTTGCAAAACCAGGTATATTCTTATCGAATGCTTGAACACCTTCAAGTATTGACTCTATCATATATTCTGGTAAGCAATCCCTTAAATTAGCCAAATTATAATTTCCACGGATGTTGGGTTTAATATCACCTATTTTATCACTCTCTTGGTTTCTTAACAAGTCTCCATATCGTTGAACCGGAACTTTCCCCCGACCGGCCTTATATGCTAACGTTTCAAAATACCTCTGAAATTCCATTCCAGCAAGAGGTGTATCAACAGCTCCTGGTATCTTCATAAAGTCTTCTGGTCCAACTGTTACAATAATTGCAGAGTTTGCATTCTCTCCTGCACGGTCATGATAACTCATTCCATTGACTACCATTTTGCCTTCTTCAGAAGAGGCATTTACTACATAACCACCAGGACACATACAAAAAGAATATACCCCTCTTCCATTCTTACACTGATGTGTTACCTTATAATCTGCCGCAGAAAGATGCACATACTCAGCACCATATTGATTTTTACTAATCAACTCTTGCTTATGTTCCATTCTTACACCTACAGCAAACGCTTTCTTCTCCATCGTAAGTCCTCGTCGGTATAACATTTCAAACGTATCCCTCGCACTATGTCCAAGAGCAAGGATTAGAGCCGAACAAGGAATCTTCTCTACAATAAAATCTATATTCTTTTCCCCATCCTTTAACGAACTACGATTTCGTTTGGTTATCTCTATTCCAGAAACAACTCCATTTTCTAAGAATATATCCGTAAGTTTCGTATCAAAATGTATGGTTCCGCCACATGCCTTGATATCTTCACGAATATTTTTAACCACGATACTTAAAACATCAGTACCGATATGTGGCTTATTCTTATATAGAATCTCTTCTGGTGCACCATGTTCCACGAGTACTTTTAGTACCTCTCTAATACGTCCTGTCGTATCCTTCACCATAGTATTTAACTTACCATCAGAAAAAGTCCCTGCTCCACCTTCACCAAATTGTACATTGGATTCCGTGTCAAGAATATCTGTAAGCCAAAACTGATCCACTGTTTTGATTCTTTCTTCAACCGCCTGCCCACGTTCTATTAAAATCGGTTGATATCCATTCTTTGCAAGATAGTAGGTACAAAATAGTCCTGCTGGGCCACTTCCCACAACAATCGGTCGCTCTTTTAGAGCATCCTGTCCCTGAATAGTAAACGAATACTCGTTATCAGTAACTAATGCTACATTTGCATCCTTTACACGTTTTACTATTTTATTCTCTTCTTTTGCCAAAACGTCAATCGCATATATGTATTTGATTTCCGTTTTCTTTCTAGCATCAATTGATTGCTTCCGAATGGAGATGGAGTGTATTACATCGGGGGTAACCCTAAGCTTTTTATAAACTGCCTCCTTAAGCTCCTGTTCTGTATGGTGTATGGAGAGTTTTAATTGGTTAATTCTTATCATATGCTTCCTCCATGTAAGTAGCTTTTCTATCTATTATTTTTTATCAGCTATTTATCTTTTTATATCATATCGATTCGCTTTAATCGCTATTTATCTGTTTACTTCATATTGATTAGCTTACTATTTATCTTTTTACTTCATATCGATTAATTTTAATCGCTATTTATCTGTTTACTTCATATTGATTCCCTTTAATCGCTATTTATCTGTTGTTTTACATCGAATATAATTTATCTACATTTTTGTATCTAATTATATTTTACTATATGCTGGCCTGCAACAGCTCCTGTGGTCCATGCCCACTGCAAATTATACCCGCCACAGGTTCCATCAATATCTAGGATTTCACCGATTAGATAGAGTCCTTTTACAATCTTTGACTCCATTGTTTCAGGATTTACCTCTTCCGTAGATATTCCGCCTGCACTAACCTGTGCATTCTCAAAACCGTTACTTCCTGTAATCGTTATGGAAAAGTTCTTTAATAGTTTTACCAACTTTAAACTTTCTTTCTCTGATAACTTCTTTGCACTGTTTTCTGGATTTATATTCACTTCTAACAACAATGCGTTGCTTAATTTATTATTTAAAAGACCAGTGAATAATTCACCTACGGTTTTGTATCCTCCATGTTTGATTCTATCATTCCACAAGATTTGCAATTCATTTTCAGTCATCTGAGGAAAAAAGTCAAGCAATAATTGTGTTTTTTTCCCTTCCATGACGGATTGTACTGCATATCGGCTCATTTGAAACACTGGGATTCCAGAGATTCCATAATCCGTAAATAAAAATTCCCCGATTTCTCCAGTAATCCTCTCTAAGTTAGAAAACAGTTCACCTTTTGCATCAATTCTTACTCCAGATACCTGCTTAAAGAACTTACCTTCTGCTTTTAACTGTACCAACGCTGGGAATGGCTCAATAATTGTATGTCCAAGCCTTCTTAATATCTTAAGACCACTTCCATCCGAACCCTGTTTTGGTGCAGCCAAACCTCCAGTCGCGACGATAACACTATTACAATGATATTCCTTCTTCTCTTCCGTTTTTAGTAAAAATCCGTTCTTTTCTTTTTCAATATTTAACACATGTTCTTTTAAAAACACTTCAATTTTCAAATTTTTAAGTTCCATAGCCAACACATCAGCTACTGCCACCGCTTGCTCAGAATTAGGATACACATACCCATTTCTAACCTTTGGAAAAATGCCCAAAGACTGAAAAAAAGCAATGGTTTGCTCCACGTCAAACTGACGTAGTACTGCCATTGCAAATTCAGGATGAGTTCCACGATAACAATCTTGGGTTTGTACCTGATTTGTGTAATTACATTTTCCATTTCCAGTAGCAAGAATCTTTTTTCCTAACCGTTCTCGATGTTCTATTATTGCGGTACGAAGGCCCCTTCTTGCTGCAAAAATAGCAGCCACCATTCCAGAGGCTCCACCACCGATTACAATACAATCGTATCTCATCCTTACCTCCAAATCTTTGCACCTAAGTGCTATGAAAAGTTCTTCTTTAAGTTATACAAACAAGAACTTTTATACTTAACTTGAGTAACTTTCTAATAATGAGTATAATTCATCACTTGTTCTAACTTCAATCCCTTGCATTAATTCATTGCGATCTTTCTCCGGTAAGTTTATAGCGTCGATCTCAGTTTGGTAATAAACAGTTTTGCGATCACTATAATATATAATTACTTTACCGTCTCTTACTGCTACATAATATCGAAATTTATGCATATCAGCATTATAGCTCTTACGTATTACGATTTCTTTCTGAGAGAAAGAAAGAAGTTCATATCCGTATAAACCATCCATTTCTTCGGAAATCGGTATTTCCTTCATATAATCACTTAATTTTAAAATAATCTCGCTTCTCGTCAGGCCGATTAGATCAGCAGTCGGTGCCAACTCTTCTCTCACAAGAGAATTCTCTTTTAGCTGATAGGTCTCAAGTATATACTTTGTATTTGGCAATACAATATCCTGTTCTTTACTCGTTGTTAAAGCTTCTGGCTGTGGAGTTACTTGTACCTGTTGCTGATTTGAATATAGTATTTGTTCCTGCTTCTTATATTCTTCTAGTGATTTTAATAACTGATGATCCCGCTCCACTGCCTTTTCATTATAATGATTTAATGCTCGTCTAAAACTAATATAATAACATGCTGTAAAAACCGCACATAATCCAACAAAACATATCAAATAACCAACCACTCGCTTCATAGACTGTTCACACTCCTTTGTCTATGAAGTATTGACTGATTTTCATGAAATATACTGTTTTTTTACATCATATGCAGCTTTTTACATATTTTAAGAATACTTCTTCCTGCTGGCATCTCTAGTAATTCTTCTTCATCCATTGTACGTAGTAAAATAATACTAATTCCATATATCACTACAGAAACAGCAATGGAAAGTATTACACTAATAGCATTCGAGCGTAACATACGATGAAAGAATTCATAGGAGAAATAAGCAACAAATCCCATCGTAACAGAGGCTGCAAATGGTAAACCGAATGTCTTTAATACTTCTTGTTTATATTGTAATGATTTAGCAACTGATATCCAGTTTAAGATACACACTACTAAAGCAAAGGAGATATTACCTATGACAAGCCCATAAGCATCTAATTTCCCCACCATTATTAATAAGTAAACGATAGGAATATGAATCACCAAAGATATGGCTGCATGCTTTACTGGTACCATCATACGATCAATTCCTTGAAGAACACCATTCGTAATTGTGGAAAGTGCAAAAAATATAACCGCTATGGAACCTAATCGAATTAATTCAGCACTCAGCTCCACATTTCCTTTGGAACCAAATAATAGCAATACAATTGGTTTAGCTAACACCGTTAATCCAATGGCAGATGGAAAGGCTATGAGCATATTAAATTTCACTGACATCGCAATCTTTTTATGCAATTCCTTCTGATCTCCTTTTTGATGTGCCATCGCAAGGGTCGGAACAATTGCTGTACCAAGAGCAGTTGAAATGGCGATTGGTACTGTAGTAAGCAATTTATATTTGGTCGAATAAATACCAAAAATTGCTGCACTTTGTTCTTTCAAAATTCCTCGTTCTCCCGCTAACCAAGTCCATAATTTTGCATCAATAATACCACTTAAATTAAATACTGTTTGACTTATGATTACAGGTAATGCAGTATAAACAATTGCGGTCATCGCTTCTTTATAGCTCTCTTGATGTTTAGCTTCATCTTTTTTACATTTTTTCTTTAATACTGGATGATATACCTGAAAGATAAATGCTAAAAACAGTAATCCAAATACCGCTCCTGCTAATGTTCCAGCTGTTCCACCAGCAGCACCATAGGCGTCAATTTGAACAGAAGCATTGTGTTCTTTCATTAAATAATAAGCTGCTATAATACTTACTATTGCGTTAACTATCTGCTCTAATAACTGGGAAATTGCAGTAGGTACCATGGTACGTTTTCCCTGATACAAGCCGCGGAGTACACCCATGATAGAGAAAACAAAAATCGTTGGTGCTAGGACACGAAGCGGAATCGCAATATTTGCGGCATTTTCTCCACCTATTAAACCAGCCCAAAACGTTGCTCCAAAAAATAAAACTACACTCGCAAATAAACCAACGGAGGCAGACAACGCCATAGCAGATAAGAAAATTCGATAAGAATTTTTATATTCTTTCTTTTGATCTCTAACTGACACTAGCTTTGATACTGCTAATGGTATACTGTAAGAGGAAAGCAAAAGAGCTAAATTATATAACTCAAAGGACATCGAATAGTATCCCATTCCGGTATCTCCAACAATACGGTTTAGAGGTATCCGGTATAACATACCAATTAGTCTGGCTAATATGGAGGATACCGCCAGTATGGAGCCTTGTACTAAATATTTATTTTGTTTATTACTCATGAAACTATCCTCCCATGATTTTCTCTATATTTATTCGTGAATTCATTAGGTTGTCGAAACAATAACTTGTAC
Organism: Bacillota bacterium; assembly: GCA_023387655.1. GTDB lineage: Bacteria > Bacillota > Clostridia > Lachnospirales > Lachnospiraceae > Lachnoclostridium. The sequence continues at coordinate 16,045 of JAEWHR010000057.1, read as the reverse complement.
TCCATGACAATTTTTCTATTGTTTCTAATAAACTTTTCCATAAAGCAATGGTTTGTACGCTGACATTTTCCTATTCTATAACAATATTCGAGATTCGATTATCTGGAAAGATACCGACGTATGTGGTACCAGGATTTATAGTTAATTCCTCACCACTTTGAGTATAATACCTCATAAAACGAGTACTCTCGTTCTTCTTCCATGTGATTGATATATAGCTTCCATTGGTAACATAATATCCTTCACCACTCGCATCTTCAATATCCATTGTCTGATATCCATTTTTGTCGATATTCCATTCTTTCACAAATTGAACAATTAAGTTTTTGTATGAAAGTTGTTCGTTTGTATTCGCATCGATATGTTTCCCATCATACTGGAATCTCAAATATTCTTTCGTGTTGGTATCATACGTAAAATATGGTTTTATTACGGATGAAAATGGAAGGGTTACTTTATATGCTTTACTACCACCAACTAAGTCTGTATCTGTTTCATAAAACTGATAGTGACCTTGATATCCATCTTCATATGTTGTACGAAGTTTGCCTTTTTCTACTGCCTTTTGAATTCCTTCTAAGGAAAGAAATGCATTATGAGGCGCTTTAATACTCTTATCTCTGTAAAAGGAATTTGCTCCTATTCCCTCCATACCATTGATGGTATCAATACCAAGTTTCTTCATCTTTTTAATCGCATAAGAAGTCTGTCCATAATGAACAAAGATAGCATCATATTCATCTGCAAAGCTGACATAATAATGTCTTGCACTTCTTACACTCCCAATACGTTCTGCAGTCTTTGTGGTTTTATCTATGCCTTCAAAGATGCCCATTAATCTTGTAATTCCGCCTTCAACAAGTGCTTCATACAAGATGCTAGCATCACCAATTCCGCTCTGTGGATTCGCTACCTCAATATTATTTAGCATTACTGCATAAGGTCTCTGATTTGCAATCTCTTCTTTCACCCAGAGCCCTGTTAATTTACTAATCCCTTGTCCTTCCCTATTTACCTCAGGTGTTATCATTGGTGTTACTGTTGGCTCCAAAGCCACCGTCGGTGTTACTGAAGGTAATGTAATTTGCATATTATTTTTTTGTGAATCCTTATTCTTGCATCCGGTTGCCAACACACACAGAAAAAAAATACCTAGCAGATAACCCACCTTTTTCTGCCTTCTACCTTTATTCCATTCAGTTCGATTCGTCATATCATCCTCAATTCTGGCACATTCGCACCCTTTTATAACGAAGCTTGTCTTTTTTTAACGGCTAAGTTGAATACGATCAAGGATTGCTCGTTGTCTTTCTTCCATTAGCTCACGCTCTTCCTCCTCCATATGGTCATATCCACAAAGATGTAGCATGCTATGAGCAATCAAAAATCCTAATTCCCTCTTTTCACTGTGTCCAAACTCCTTGGCTTGGCTACGAACCTTATCTACCGACACAATAATATCACCAAGTATTAACTCACCAGAATCAGGGTGAAAACATTCTTCCTGTTCTTCTTCCACATGGTCAAAATCTGAAGGATTTATAAATTCAACCATAGGAAAAGATAAGACATCCGTTGGAGCGTCAATCTCTCGATACTCCTTATTAATCTCTCTAATTTCATCATTGTTAGTTAGAATCACATTGATTTCGGCTTCATATGGACATTCTTCATAATCAAGTGCTGCCTCGATTACTTCCCTTATCAATACTTCTTCCTCAAAATCAAATTGCACTTCTGTTTCTTTTTCTATGTGAATTGTCATGTTAACCTCCATATGCATATTCAACTAAAAATATTTCTCATTAAATATGGTATTTTTTACGTAGTTGAATCTTAAACCTCTTAAGCATCTTATACTGTGTATTGCGTTATATAAAATTCCTTCAATATATGAAATTCTTTTAATGAGATGCCACTTTCATCCAAGGTACCTTTATTAAGTCGAATAGAGAATGTATTTTCAACCACCTTCTCCGCAGTAATGCTTGTCTCACCCGAATTTTTTAAATATAAAATAGTAGACATGATATTATCGGATAACATAACAATAGCTGCCTCTTTAGTCTTTGGCAGTTCTACTTTAAAATTATGTTGACGAATCATATCACTCACTTCTTTAGGTAATTTATATTGAGTTGCAAGTTCTTCTCCATTTTTGATATAATCGGGACCAAGAAGACGCCCGATCTCATGATATAATCCTCCAGCAAAAGCTACTTCGTCTCTTGCTCCAATACACTCTGCTGCTTTTTGTGAAAGATAAGCAATCGTTTTGGAGTGAAGGAATAGCTTTGGTGACTCTTCCTCTAACCGTCTCATTAATGGAAATCGTAAGTTTATTACTTCTTGTATCGTAAAGCAGTTATTGCTAGGGTCTGATACTCCGTCCCTTTGTAGTAATTCTTCATCAATAAAAACTATGTCTTTCTCATTAGATTCTTTTGAAATAATCTCATTTCTTAGCTCTACACTTGAAGCCATCTCAGAATTATCTGTTGGCTCATAAACCGTACTATATTCTTTTTTCGATGAAATGTTTTTCGCTATACTGCCAAGTATAAAGCTTAACAAAAGTACTAAAAAAATACAAGCATAATAGCCAATATTTTTTGCGGTAAATAGCTCGTTTACTTTAAAATCATGCTGTATAACTAGAATGGTAACATATAATGACAACGTAACTAAAACAGTACAAACAAACGGAATCCACCTTGCTAAATATTTTGCCAAAATACATAGAACCAAGGATAGTATCAAAGGTAGCAAAAACCCTTCATATGTAGTATTCCCTGTATAAGTAAACATAGCCATTCCAAACGATAGAAGCATAGCAAGATTAGTATCAACGAATAATGCAAGTAACGCAATTCCCACAAACCAAAATGGAAAGACTTCCACATCAATGGTATGATTTAATAGCCGAACATTAGGTAGTCTTAGTAATAAAACACTTCCCACCGATATCAAATAACAAAAGCTAATAAACCACCAGGAATAGCTTTTCCTTAATATATGCTTTTGATTTTGATAGAGATAAAAAATAATGACAAAGTTCATAATGATTGTATACACTGAATACTTCATTAGTTCAATGGAATTAATCTTGTTTAAAAAACCAAACCCAATTGTTAAGGAAAGGGAAGTTAAAAGCATACTTAAGGCTGTTACTACCAGTCGTGAAGAAGGTATCTCCTCCCTAGTTATGTCTAATTCTTTCGTCCCCATGCTTTCCTCCCCTTCTGCTGTACATACCTTATCATTTATTCTTAATTACAATATTCTTAGCGCGTTTTTTCTTCTCGAACTCAGTTGATTTCACGACACTTCGGCTATCATTTCTTTTCTCAAATTCATCATAAGCTTTTACAATCTTTTGAACTAGTGGATGACGTACGACATCCTGATTCGTTAAATAAGAAAACCCAATATCGTCAATTTTTCCAAGCACTTTCATCGCTACATCAAGACCAGATGCCTGCCCTGATGGTAAATCCTTCTGTGTCAGGTCTCCCGTAATAATCACTTTTGATCCAAACCCTATTCTAGTTAAGAACATTTTCATCTGAGCTGGAGTTGTATTTTGAGCCTCATCCAAGATAATAAATGCATTATCTAATGTACGACCTCTCATATAGGCTAAAGGTGCTACCTCAATTAATCCCTTTTCAAAATTTCTCAAGTAACTTTCTGGCCCCATAATCTGGTATAAAGCATCGTACAAAGGTCTAAGATAAGGATCTACTTTACTTTGTAGATCTCCTGGTAAGAATCCTAATTTTTCTCCTGCTTCAATTGCAGGTCGTGTCAAGATAATCTTACTAACTTCATCATTCTTAAAGGCATTAATCCCCATCGCCATAGCAAGATAAGTTTTACCAGTACCTGCAGGACCAATACCAAATACTATCATTTTCTTTCGAATCTGATCTACATATGCTTTTTGTCCTAACGTTTTAGGTTTAATCGGCTTCCCATTAATGGTATGGCATATTAAATCTTTATCAATTTCAACTAATACATCTTCTTTGTTCTCAAATCCCAAGGAGAGTGCATAGTTAACATTTTGTTCTGTAATTGTATTTCCTCTTTTTGAAAGCTCTAGTAATTGTAAAAATACACTTTTTGCTTTATTCACACTATCATTATCACCAATAACTTTTAGTTCGTTATTTCTGGTGATTATGGTCACATTTAAAGTTCTTTCGATAATTTTTGCATAAGCATCGAATTGGCCAAAGATATTTTGAGTATGCTCCATTGGCATATTAATTATTGTTTCCACTATGCTCATCTGTTTCTAACACCCTCCACTCGCTGTCATTGATTGGGCTATAATCCCATGCAGGCTCTTCTACAATAATTTTACCTACACTTTTGCATGTACCGTTTTCCACTTTAACATCTACTCTCTGTTCTAGTATTGTAATATCTTGACTCGTTAATTTTTCCAAATAACGAAGTAGTTTCTCGTTTGCTATTTTAGTTGCTTCTGCTTCCGTATAAAATGCTTCTTCTATATTGTACTCAGAAACAGTAGTTTTCATAAAACTAATTGGGAGATAAAAATTCCGTACTAATTTTAAGGTACTAGCTTCCGTCATTATATCATAGTTTATATAGGAATTTCTAGGCATATGGGAAAATATTTTCTTTCCGAACAAAGAAAGTGAATAACCTGTTTTTTTGTGATTCGTATACACCGGATAACTATATTTTAAAGGAAAGGAATCTGCATATTCAAAATAAGTACGAAGCTTAATATCCCCATCCGCTAGCACTGTTTTATTTTCTACTAAGTTTTCTCCGTCAGCAATTACTGGCACAACACCAGAGATTAAAACATCACCTTTTTTTACAACACTACCAAGTTCTACCTTGGGCGTTCCGCTTCGCACAATAATATAATTCACAATTCCATCTTTCGCAGCGACTAAATGAGCTGTACTTAACGATGTTTTTTTTGTTTCAGAATTTAATTTAGGAATTACTGTTTCAACAATACGAACAATCAACCTAGTTCCTTTGATCTCTGCTGACACCCACCCAATATCAGAAAAATCCCTTCGAATATTCTCTTCAATATTCGGACAATCAATAGATTTAATCTTAACACCACTATATACCCCTGTTGTTTGTAAATACTTCATTAGTTGTTCCTCTGTATGCTTATAACCCCCTTCAATACTAATGTCCCAAATATAAAGAGACATGTTATATACCAAAGCGCAAAAAAGGAGTATACCAATATAGTATACTTTGCGTCGTATAACATGTCTTAAAAAGAAAGGAAATCCGTGACGTTCCTTTATGTAGGGCACCGCTTTTGCCTTTCGTACCAAAGGTCTTAACTTACGATAGTCCTTTAAGAGGATATATCCATAGATGACATCTTCTTCACCTAATTGCTTTTTATTTTTGTCCACACCGTAACTTAATCCCCATAAAACAATGCCCTTACCACTGCATAGATTAATTAAATGCTCCGGAGATCCCCCCGTCATCATGATATATAAATATCCTCGTAACCAGTGAATCAATCGTTTCAGCAAATAAATCACCAAACCTTTCCTATATAGTTGGTGATTAAAAATTTCAACATTGTTTCGAGTGAACCGTTTTTGCGAGGAGCAAAAGCGGGTTGTGAGCGAAAAAAGAATGTTAGAAATTAATCACCGACTTATATAACGTATTACTTAAGTTTATGCACCTTGTTGGTAATATACGCTATGAATGATACCCGTTACCTTTAATTCTTCCTTCGTATAATATGTAATCTTTAGATTTTTACCTTCAATACATAGATTACAAATCTTCGTGGATATCTTTATCTTTTCACCAGTATACTCCATAATCTTTCTATGATTTTCTATACTAATTGAGTTCCTTCCGTTAATTGTAACAATTGGTGCACCAGCTATAATATCCGGAGGTAACATTAAGTTTTGTGATATAATTTCTAAGTAACTGATACGTTCTGCTTTTCGCTCTTTTTCTTTTTGTTTACATAAATCATAGAGTTCTTTATTTGCTTTACCTTTATATTTATCATGATTTGATTTCACGGGTTTTTCTTTAAAAAACATGCCATACCTCCCAAATCTACACATACTTTCGTTATAAGATATGAATATGCTGCTTGTTAGTATTCGTTACGTTTGGGACGATTTCAGATGCTACTTTAGAAACAAATGCATTGGAAATCACTTTAGGGCGGAATCTAAACAAAGAATGTGCTACGCACATTCTCGCGCTGACGCGCTGTCACAAAGTGACTAACTACCTTAGCGCGTCATGTGCACCCTTAGCGGAGCGTTTTTAATTTATAGGTCGCAAATATAAATTAAAAAAACCGCTCCAAAGAGCGGTTTTGATAAGCATATTATATTATTAAAACTCATTTAAGATAAATATTTCTTTTCTTGTACTAATATCTGTAGTTATTTTTTCCATTGTTTCTTAACATAACATAATAAAGAAACCTTTCTTAATATAAACCAAAGGTTTTTGATACATTTAATACAAATAGTACTCCCTTTCCTGGTTCCTCTATCTGTAAACACTTGTTAATTGATTCCACGATTGCATCCGTAATACTTTCTTCTGATAGAATAAGTACAATTTCCTTTTCTGGTTCAATGTCCATATGGAATAATTTCTGCGTTTCATGTATCCCTGAACCTCTTGCATTAATAACAGTTCCACCTTTTGAACCAGCTTTTTGTGCTGCCTCAATCACTTCTTCTGCTTTACCTTTTTCAACCACTGTGAAAATAGAATTATACATTGTTTTTTCTACACCCACTCTTTCTCTATCTTTATTGTAGATACATCCTCTTGCACCTATAAAATTAGCAACATCAATAGTAAAAGCAATTCCATGACGTGGCTTATGAAATTCAAATTCATCACTAATAATCTCAGCAACATTCTGTACCAATGGTTTTTCTGCTATTGTTAAAATGATTTCTTTCCGAATATCATTTATCTCTAAAAATTCCAGGATACGGTTTTTAATTGTCCCATTTCCAAGAAAAACGGTACAGCCTGTTATCCCATGCTGCTTTGCAACTTTCATTACCTTCCCTGCTATACCATGATTTACAATCACACAAAGGAGTTCGTAATGTTTATTTAAATTAGCATCATCCATCTGCACTAATTCCTTTCTTTTTTGAATTGATCTTATATAGAATACCTAAGATTTGTAATGCAATTAATGGTGTTAGAGCTACCATAGCAATAACGCCAAAACCATCGATTAATACATCTGCTTGTTCAATCGCATCTGCAGCACCTTGAGTAAATGCTAAGATAAAGGTTGCTGTCATTGGTCCAGAGGCAACACCTCCAGAGTCAAATGCAATACCAACAAATAGTTTCGGTGTGAAAAATGTCATAGCACAAGCTATTATATATCCTGGTAATAAATAATGCCACAACTTTATCTCTGGAGTTAAGATTCGAATTACAGAAAGGGCAACCGCGCCTCCGACACCGATACATAAAAACAACAATACCGTTTTTCTCTTAACAAAACCGCTCGTAACCGTTTCAATCTGACGATTTAATACATATACCGCAGGTTCCGCTAAAATTGTTACAAGTCCTAATACAAATCCAACAATCACAATAATATACTTATTCTCTAAAGATGCAAGCTTAAACCCAACCTCTGTACCTACTTCCATGAAACCTGCATTTACACCAACCAAGAAAATAACTAACCCTAAGAAGGTATAAAAGATGCCCATGAAGATTTTATGAAGCGCCCTCTTTGGCAACTTAAATGATATAACTTGAAATATAATAAAAATGATTCCTATCGGCAGAAGAGCTATCATTACTTCTTTTGCCAGAGTTGGAAAAGCGTCTAAGAAAGGACCGAAAAAGCTATGATCTACAACTTCTTCGCTAGGTAGACTAGCTGTTATTTTATCTGTCTTTAATAAAATACTCATAATCATAACGGATAAAATTGCTCCAGAAGATGCAATTGCTACCAAACCAAAACTATCTTTCTCTGATGCTTTGCTATCTTTCTTTAACGCAGAAACACCAATGGCTAAAGCTAATATAAAAGGAACTGTCAATGCACCGGTGGTTGCACCTGAGGCATCAAAAGAAATTGCTAAGAATTCAGCAGAAGTAAAGAACGACAAACCTAAGATTACCGCATATATTACAATCAATATCTTATACAATGGAGTGTTATAGACAATACGTATCAAACCGATCGCAAGCATAATTGCGATACCTATGGATACAACAATGAGAATCACTGACTTCGATATAATTCCTGAAGTTACGAATTCTACCTGACCTGCCAAGATATGTAGGTCTGGCTCGGCTACTGAAACGAAAAATCCAAGAAGGATACCAGCGACTGCAACGATCCAAATCTTCTTACTTTTCACGATTGACGATCCCATTAAGGAGCCTATTGGAGTTATACCGATATCTACCCCCACTAATAGTACTGCCAATCCTATTACAATAAGCAATCCTCCTAACAAAAATCTACCTAATACCATTGGTTCAAGAGGCGTCAATGTAAAATTAAGCAATAATACAATTAACGTAATGGGTAAAACCGAGAACAATGCCTCCCTCATTTTTTCAACTAGTGCATTCAATAGTCTTTCACTTCCCTTCGAAATTTTTTAAGCTCATAAATAATTAGTAAGCCTCCTAACAATCCGGTTAAGACTGCAAGGGGGCTTCGTATACCATAGAAAGGCACTTACTGACTTTATATGTTTTTTTAATTAATATGAACTTTCTTAACAATTTTATCATAATTTTACAGGTATCGAAAGAAAAAAATAGCAAATTCCCGTTAATTTTTCGTTAAGAAAAAGCAGTTTCTGATGAAAATAGGGACAAAGTGGCTTCGACACTTTAAGCTCTGGGAATCAACAAATTTAGGGCGATGCCACTTTGTCGCGCCGAAGCGACAGCGGAGTGCGCATCCCTCGGAGAGTTTTTTTATTATTAGGAGATTACTCGCAGAGTAATTTCCTAATAATAAAAAAATACCCCAGTCTTATGACTGGGGATTCTTGCACATATTATTTAAACTTACGCTTACGAGCTGCTTCAGACTTTTTCTTACGCTTTACGCTTGGTTTCTCGTAATGTTCTCTCTTACGAATCTCCTGCTGGATTCCGGCCTTCGCACAGTTTCTTTTGAATCTGCGGAGAGCGCTGTCTAAGGATTCGTTCTCTTTTACGATTACATTTGACATAGACTCACACCTAACCTCCCTCCAGTTGTGAATTGTGCTTTTACAACTGTTTGGGTATTTTTTGAATAGCACTACAAAGATTATAAAGGTAGAGAGCTTAAATGTCAATACCTTTTTGCTATTATTCCGCAAGTTTTTCTTTTATTTGTACCTTGTAGCGCTATCTTCCAGTTGCTTAAATAAGCACTTTTTACACATTTTGTTTTATTTTGCAATTTCTTAATCACTATAATAATAATGATCTTCTACCACTAATTTAAGTTAATATTATTTTATCTGGCCTTCCACAACAGACACTGCTTTTTCAATTGCAGCATCAATTCCAGCTGGGTTCTTTCCACCTGCTTGAGCCATATTTGGACGACCACCGCCGCCACCGCCAACTAAAACAGCAACTTCTTTTATTAAATTACCAGCATGTGCACCTTTTGCCATAGCTCCATCGGTTGCCATTGCTATTAAATTCACCTTATCTGCATTTGCAGAAGCTAAAAGAATTATACACTCTCCAAGTTTTTCTTTTAACTGATCTCCAAGGTTACGAAGTCCATTCATATCAACATCGGTTACTTTGGAAGCTAACAGTTTCACACCCTTTACTTCCACAACCTGATTCATTACATCGCCCAAAGAATTGTTTGCAAGCTTAGCCTTTAACTTTTCGTTTTCAGATAAAGCTACTTTTAACTCTTCTTGTAAGCTTTCAATTCTCTTTACTAAAGAAGCTGGTTCCGTTTTTGCTACCTTGGCAGCCTCTTGAAGCTCTTCTTCCATTTTCTTATAGTATTCAAATACCGCATTTGATGTAATTGCCTCAATACGACGTACACCTGCTGCAATACCTGCTTCGGATAATATCTTAAATACAGTAATAGAGCCTGTATTAGTAACGTGAGTACCACCACATAATTCCTTACTGAAGTCTCCCATCGTAACTACACGAACACTATCACCATACTTCTCACCGAATAATGCCATTGCACCACTCTTCTTCGCATCTTCAACACTCATTACTTCTGTAACAACTGGTACATTCTTTGCAATTTCCTCATTTACCATAGCTTCCACTTTCGCAATTTCTTCTTTTGTTAAAGCAGAGAAATGTGTAAAGTCGAAACGGAGTCTTTCACTTGTTACAAAGGATCCGGCCTGCTCTACGTGAGAACCAAGCACATTACGAAGTGCCTTCTGAAGAAGATGAGTTGCACTATGATTCTTACCAATTGCTTTTCTCCTCTCAGAATCAATGGTAAGTGTTACTGTCTCACCAACTTTAAAACTACCCTTGGTTACAGTACCAACATGACCAACTTTACCACCTTTTAATTTAATGGTATCTTCTACTTCAAATTCAGCATCCTTCGCCACGATTAAACCGATATCTGCAGTCTGACCACCCATGGTTGGATAGAATGGAGTTTCATCTACAATAATAGTAGCTGTCTGCCCGCCTACTACTTCATCGGTTAACTCAGTTTCAGTAGTAAGAACTGTAATCTTAGAAGTGTGGCTTGCTCTGTCATAACCAACAAAGTTAGATGTAATTGCTGGATCGATTTCATCGTAAATGCTAGCATCAGCACCCATATAGTTCGTCACTGCACGTGCACTTCTTGCTGTTTCACGCTGAACCTGCATTGCTTTCTTAAAGCCTTCTTCATCAATATGAAAGCCTTTTTCCTCTAAGATTTCCTTCGTTAAATCTAATGGAAATCCATAAGTATCATATAATTTAAAAGCATCTTCACCACTTAAAGTTTTAGTTTTATTAGAAACTAAAGCTTCTTCCATCTCTGTTAAGATGCTAAGGCCCTGGTCAATTGTCTTATTGAATTTTTCTTCTTCAATGGTTAACACCTTAAGGATGTATTCCTTCTTCTCTTCTAATTCTGGATATCCATCTTTAGATTCTGCAATTACAGTCTTACTTAGCTCTGCAAGGAACTTCCCTTGGATACCTAATAATCTGCCATGTCTTGCTGCTCTACGAAGTAAACGACGTAATACATAACCTCTGCCTTCATTGGATGGAATGATACCATCAGAAGTCATAAAAGTTACGGAACGAATATGATCTGTAATTAAGCGGATAGAAGCATCCTTCTTAGGATCTGTTTTATACTCTACCTTAGCCATCTTACATACATGATCACGAATTGCCTTCATCGTATCAATATCAAATAAAGTATCAACATCCTGAACTACGACTGCTAAACGCTCAAGCCCCATGCCTGTATCAATATTTTTATTCTCTAATTCTTCGTAGTTGCCATTGCCATCGTTATTATATTGAGTAAATACGTTATTCCATACTTCGATGAATCGATCGCATTCACAACCAACAGTACAATCTGGACTACCACAACCGTACTTTTCGCCACGATCATAGTAAATCTCAGAACATGGACCACACGGACCTGCACCATGCTCCCAGAAGTTATCTTCCTTACCCATACGGAAAATTCTCTCTGGAGCTATCCCGATTTCTTTATTCCAGATATCAAATGCTTCATCATCTTCTAAATAAATAGAAGGATATAAACGGTCTCCACTAAGGCCAACAACCTCAGTTAAGAATTCCCAAGACCAAGCAATTGCTTCATGCTTAAAGTAATCACCAAAAGAGAAGTTACCAAGCATCTCAAAGAATGTACCATGTCGTGCTGTTTTACCGATATTTTCAATATCACCAGTACGGATACATTTCTGACAAGTGGTTACACGCTTTCTTGGTGGAATTTCCTGTCCTGTAAAATAAGGCTTTAACGGTGCCATACCGGAGTTAATTAACAATAAGCTCTTATCGTTTTGTGGTACCAAAGAAAAACTATTCAGCTTTAAATGCCCTTTGCTTTCAAAGAAGTCAAGGTACATCTTTCTTAGCTCATTCACACCATATGCTTTCATGGTTTGTCCTCCTGCTAGTTTCTATCGTTTTATTGTGACTTACCATCACTGTCATGAACCCTATTTATCATCCATATCATTTTGGTGAGGATACACATTCTTATTTCTTTCATTCAAAAGGTTGCATTTTCAACACCTTTTAACATACATCAATGATTTATTATAAAGATTTTACAGTCTTTTGTCAACTTATATTGCCCTGTAATATAGGGAGAATCAAGCAATCTTTCAAATATGCTTATAGTAAAAAAGGCACTATAAGAATATTCCAAACGATGTATCTTGTTTAGTATACCTTATGTGCCAATATAATATAAATTTACAAAATCTACTATTTCTCATAGCTTTCCGCTTGCTTCTTTCTCATTTTCCAATACGCTTTGTATTGTCCCCTTTCCTCTTCAGAAAGATTAGAGTACGTTACATAGGTAATGCTGCATGGTAAAAGGCTATGATTACAATGAAGACAATCCGCCTTGCTCCGTTTTGATACCAGTCTAAAATTATAACAGATTGGACAGATGTAAACTTTTAACATGGGTATGTCTCCTTTCTAACAATACTAAGTATAATAAAGATGGCATAATTTGTAAATAGGTTTACTTATTATTTTAAACTTTTTATTTATCTTTATTATTTGTTGGAAGAAAGGTCTTACTTTACTTATGGTTATATATTAAGCTTTTTAGCTGATTCACCATAGAATAGTATTGTCACCAACACCGCAAAATTCTTTATATGAACCTGTAAAAAGATGCAATTATTTCATAAGCTCATCTGTCAGTCTCATAATTTCGGGTGCCACCTTTTCACGCTCTTTTTTAAGAATATAGTTATAAAGTGGATATGCCACTCCGAGAACCGCCATACCAATAATACCAAGTATAATTCCAGGGATAAACCACATACCGCCGGTCACCATACAAAGACTCATGCCACCGCCCAAAATCAAAGCACCAAAAATACCTGTGCCTAGTGACCAAGCCGTTGCTTTATTGTTTACGCTTTTATCAAGGAGGCGAAGCTGTGCCATTTTATCTTTCTCATCAGGCATATACTTCCTGCGAATCTTTTTAAGTTCTTCCTGTTCTTTTGCGGAATAGCTGTACAAAAAGGTTTCATTGTTTTGATTATTATTCATAATATTTTTCACTCCTATCGTTGATTACGAGTAGTTAATAATGCTTTTATGTTTTTCAAAGTTAAAATTATGCTTAAAAATTATTAACATGTAAAGCTTTCAGCTTTTTTGTTGAGTTAACAATCATTATAACCGCCATAGTTAATATGGAAACAGAAACTGCCGCACCGGTCATACCGGTCATCATCTGACGGAAGCCTTCTTCCCTTGATTCTCCAAATACGGTAAGCATTGCCGTTTCCAAAGTTAACATAGACACGCAGGCAGAGGCCAAACTAATCGCCTTTGTCGCCGAGAAAACTGGACTTTCATATTTACGGTATTTGATTAGATTAACGATAGCAAGTGTTAAAGCTGCAAAAGTATACGTCGCCATGGCTATGGTGGTGATTTTGTTATGTCGGAAGGTTCTGTTCTGCCATACAATATAGAAAATTATCACCGAAAGAATGATATTCATCATCAACAAGCACACTCCGCAAAAACGGTAGCGATACAATTCATGTTCCATATTTTCGGCAGGCTTATACGCCCTCGTATGACGGAGCAGGAAGAACCTCATAACCGCCAATAGAATATAGTAACCTGCCATAGCGTAAAACCAAACCGATGCGTGATAAAATCCAAGGCAAAGCTGAAACATAGCATAGGCCGTATTGAATACAAACGAGCCGTAAAGTGAGATTTTTACACGCAAATGTGCGTCGTTTCTGTAACGGACAATATGACGGTTTTCATTCCGTAGGCGTTTCACAAACCGCACAAAATCAGGAATTCTGAAGCACAAAACCGTCAGTGTGTAAAATGAAAACGCATAGGAAACAATTCGGATAAAATTGATTTCATTTGTGTATAGAAACGAATAAATCAACAAAGACATTGCAGTCGGCACAAGCAATATCATAAATACAGAATGAGGAAAAAGTAAAGCTTTACCGACTTTCTTCCAATATTCCATTTGCTTTACTCCTTATCTTGACTGTAAATGTGGTTCCTTTACCAAGTGCACTTTCTACACTGATTTCGCCCTGCATAATATCAACCACTCGTTTCACAAGTGCAAGTCCTAAACCATTGCCCTGTGTTGCATGAGATGTATCGCCTTGATAAAACTTCTCAAAGATATGACTACCTACCTCACTTGACATCCCACTTCCAGTGTCCTTCACTTTTACAAGTGCATGATCTTTGGTAGCTGTAAGTGTAAGACTGACAATACCACCGTATCCGGTGAACTTAAAAGCATTGGATAAAAGATTATTCCATACAAGAGAAAGTAACTCTTTGTCGGCATTAACCGTGATATCTTCCGCAATATCGGTTTCAATTTCTATATTTTCCTTTTCCCATACACTTTCAAATTGTAACAAGCATTCGCAGAGCTGTTCGCCAAGGTTGTAGCTTTCGGTTTTCGGATAAATCTGTTGATTTTCAAGGCGGTTAAGCTTTAAAATATTTGTCATCATATCGGAAAGTTTGCGTGAGCCGTCGGTTACACCTTTTGCATATTCAATGCGCTTTTCTTCCGATAGATTTGGAGTTTGAAGGAGTGTTCCGTAGTTTTGAATAACAGCAAGCGGTGTTTTCATTTCGTGGGAAACATTGGTGATAAAATCGGTGCGAAGGGTTTCCACACCGGACAGTTCTTCCGCCATTTTATTAAAGCAGTCAATAATCTCACTGAAATTCTTGTCTATTCCAAATCGGGTTACGGGTTGGACTCTTACGCTGAAATTCCCCTGAACAATACGCTTTGCTGCTTCTACTATGTGCTTTGTGGAACGTTCCACCGTCAACTTTCTACGGAGTGCGTCAATGACAGTGAAAAGAACACTTAAAACAATAACATTTATAAAAGTTATTTTTGCAGCAGAAGATAGATTTTCTCCATCAAGTGTAATCCCCAGTGTGTTAGATAAAGTCGAAACGAAAAGCGAAGTACTACAGGTTACAAGAAATGCAACAACCATAAAAAACAGAAAATATTTTCTTATCGCTCTAAGTAGCTTGTGTGCTGTATCTTGCTTTTTCACTTAATCACCACCTTGTAACCAAGTCCGTGTACCGTCACAATTTCAAAATCTTCGCATTCCGATAATTTGCTACGAAGCTTTGTCATATACACATCAACCGCTCTCGGTGCCGTTTCTGTTTCCGCATCCCAAAATTCGTCCATTAACTGTGTGCGAGTAAAGGTTTTCTTAGGATAAGAAAGCAGTTTATAGAGAATATTAAATTCCCTTGCAGTCAAAGGAATTTCCTCGCCGTCAAGAGTTGCGGAGAATTCATCAACATCCATAACAAATTTTCCGGTTTCAAGTTTTCTAGAAGATGCAATTTTAGCCCTACGGAGCAATGCTCCAATACGTAGGTAAAGCTCATCAAAGTCGATGGGCTTTACCATATAATCGTCAATACCGATACGGAAACCACGCTGTTTTGAAGCGATATCGTCCTTTGCTGTCATAAACAGAATCGGTATATTTTCATTGAGTGCACGGACATTCTTTGCTAACTCAAAGCCGTCAACCTCCGGCATCATAATATCTGATACAACAAGGTCAAACATTGTATCATACATAGCATAATAAGCGTCGTTTCCGTTATAACAGCCTGTCGCTTCGTAGCCGCTGTGATTCAGAAATGAACACACTGTGCGGTTTAAATCTTTATCATCTTCTACAACTAATATCTTAAACATACTGTCCTCCAAGTTAAACTTATCTTATACTATATATTAAACCACACA